>NZ_JBSFYC010000027.1:0-95327 GCF_053595675.1 Streptomyces sp. NPDC002446
CCGATACGAACGCAAAGCCGAACACTTCCTCGCCTTCACCAGCCTCGCCTGCACCCTCATCTGCTACCGCAGACTCGCCAATTGAGATGACTTCTAAGGAGCGTCGACGTGGCAGAGCGTATCGTCCAAATCTTCGAGCCGCTGTTGCGGGTAGTACTTCCCGGGCCGGGCCGCCACCGCGGTCCGGCCGACGAGGGCCCAGCAGCCCGGCAGCGGGAGGTGCCGGGCTGCACGCGCCCCGGGGTTCCCGCACCCAGGCCGGAGCTGCTGCGGGGTGAAGACACGGCGCTGATCCGGCCTTACGTCCTCACGCCGGAGGAACGGCGAGAACGACGGTTGCAGCGTGGACGGCGGCGGGCGCTGTGGCTTGCGGGACCCGGGATCTATGCCGGGCCGCGCCGTATTCACCGTGTGGAGGTGGCGGGCCGATGAGTCCCACTGACACCGCGCGGCTCCTGCCGTGGCAGAGGCCGGATGGAAACCCATGCTTCCTGGTGGGGGACGGGGTGGGATTCGTGTCTCGTCTTGCCGATGAAATGGAGGTGGTGCAACTCAACTTGGCCGGCGAACTCATCGAGGAAGCGCGCCGTGTCCTGGACGCCCGCACCTGGACTCCAGGCGAAATTCACCTGCTGGCTGTCGAATTGACTGCATCGCTGGTCAATGTGCGGCGGGTAGCGGAGAGCAGGGGTGCGCGACTGTCCGGGCTGGGCGAGGACGGTTCGGACATGGACGACGCTGTGGAGCACGACGGCCGCCCCGAAGAGCACGTGCAGGCGTCTGACCCGCGGGATCTGGTCTCTCCAGCCGCATTCGCGAGCATTACGCACACGGTGTTGGCCAACAACCCCGGCATGGGCCGTGCCATCGCCGAACGCATCGTCGTCGAGGCGATCAAGTTCGAAGCGGCCTGCGCCCGGCGGCCGCGCCTGCGCCTCAAGCCGTCCCGCGTGGTCGACGAGGGATGGCATGCGCTGATCCTGCACACCCGCGTCAAGGCGGAGCTGGCGCGCAAGCTCGGCCTGTTCGTGCACCACGTGCCGGAGCCTCCAGGCCCCGAGCGTCACGACCCCGGAGCCCTTGCCCGGACCCAGAAGGCGATCCGAGCCGCCGGGTACGTTCCCGATCCGGATCTGTGGACGGGGCCGTCCGACGGCACGATTGCCGTAGCGGCGACCTGCGAGCACTCCGAGCCGCCGCCCGCCGGGTGCGGTGCCGACTGCTCGAACACCGGGCCCAACTGATCCGACACCCTGTGCCCGCTCCCCCAACGGCTCTACCGTCGTTGGGGGAGCGGAGGAGAGGCCGACATGAGCGAATGGATCAACCCACAGCACGCGGCGACGGTGACCGCGTACCGGAAGGCCGTCGACGCCGGCAGTCATCCTCGGCGGCCTGGGAGCAAGTGGGGGAGCCAACGGCGACGCCGGCGGTGCTCAGGATGCGTGATGGTGGTGGATCCGGCGACGGGGACGCCCTACACGGTGCTCTGCGCCTGCCCAGTGGGGCCGGAATAGGGCCGAGACGCCCCGCCCCCGCCCCGGATCATCCGGGGGTGCCCCTCACCCCCGTAACGAAACCCCGCACTGCTGGGCCAGGATCGCGGCCTGTACGCGGCTTCGCAGGTTGAGTTTTGACAAGATCCGGCTCGTATGGGTTTTCACCGTGCCCTCCGCCAGGTTGAGGGTTTCGGCTATGGCGCTGTTGGCCAGGCCGCGGGAGATGCAGGCCAGGACTTCCAGTTCGCGTTTGGTGAGGGTGGACAGGGCCTGGGCGGAGCCGGCGGGGAGGGTGGGGCCGGGGTCGGTCGATGGGGGGCGGGCGGCGAATTCGGTGATCAGGCGGCGGGCGATGGCGGGGGTGAGGAAGCCGTCGCCGTGGGCCACTTCGCGGACGGCGCTGACCAGGACGGCGGGCTCGGCGTTTTTGAGGATGAAGCCGCCGGCACCGGCACGTAAGGCGCCGAAGATGTACTCGTTGAGGTCGAAGGTGGTCAGGACCAGGACTTCGGCGAGGCCGCGTTCGACGATGCGGCGGGTCGCGGCGACGCCGTTGAGCTGGGGCATCTGGACGTCCATGAGGACGACGTCGGGGCGTAGTTCGGTGGCCAGGCGGACTGCCGTTTCGCCGTCGCCGGCCTCGCCGACCACCGTGATGCCCGGGTCGGTCTGCAGGACCAGGACCAGTCCGGAGCGTACGGCGGCCTGGTCGTCGGCCACCAGGACGCGGATGGGCGGGGCCGGGGAGGAGGTTGGTGCCGGGCAGGATGTTGGGGCGGGGCAGGATGTTGGTGCGGGGCCCGGTGTGGGTGACGTGGCGGCCGTCGGTCCGTTCCCCGTTATCGACCCGTGCGTCGATAACGGCCCGGGCCCTGTTGTCGGCCCGTGCCCCGTTAAAGGCCCGTGCCCCGTTGTCGGAGCGGACCCCGCCACCGGAGCAGGCCCCGTCATCGGAGCGGGCCCCCTCATCGGAGCAGGCCCCGTCATAGGCCCGTGCCCCGCCGTTGAGCGGCTCGCGGGGTCGTTCTTCACTAACTCGTCCACCGGCTCCTCCACCTGCATCTTCACTGGCTGCTCCATCTCTCGTCCTCACCGCCCCCGTCCTGGTGTCCCGGAGCGAGCCTTACGCCCCGGGGTCTTGTGTAGTGCCCCAGGTGCAGCGACCTGGGCGTGGTGCCCTGGTTGCAGCGCCTAGGAGTTCTGGGTCAGCGGAAGTACCGCCCGTACCCGCCAGCGTCCGGGGGCGGTGCGGTCCGGGCCCGCGTCGAAGATGCCGCCGACCAGGGCGGCCCGTTCGGACATTCCGGCGAGGCCGGCTCCGGCGCCGGTGGCCAGGCGCTCCACGGGGCGCTGCCGGGTCCGCGGGTCGGGGCGGGCCAGCGGGCTGTCGACGGAGATCGTGAGTTGTTCGGCGCCGGCCTGGCAGCGGATGCGTACGTGCCCCGGCGAGGCGTGCTTGAGGACATTGGTCAGGGCCTCCTGCACGATGCGGTATGCCGTCACTTCGATCACGGAGGACACCTCGGGGAAGGTCTCGGGGAACGCGGTGTGCAGGGTGAGGGCGGCCGCGTCGGCGGCCGGGCGGGCCTGTTCGACGAGGGCGCCCAGGGCGTTGAGCTGCGGGCGGTCCCAGTCGTCGTCCACGCCGCGGTCGGAGCGCAGCAGCACCACCATGCGGCGCATTTCGGCCAGCCCCTGCACGCTGTTCTCGCGGATGACGGCGAGGGCTTGGAGTATGGGGTCGTCGTCAGCACCAGCCGCCCGCCTCGCCTCCGTCAGTGACAGCACCGCGCTCGAATGGATCGCGATCGCGCTGAGGTGGTTGGCCACCAGGTCGTGCAGTTCGCGGGCCATGCGGGTGCGCTCGGTCTGCAGGACGGTCTTGCGGTCCAGCTCCGCCAGGCGGTTGATCTGCGCGGCGCGCTCCCGTTCGGCGTCGGCCCGTTCCTTGTGGTTCCTTATCAACACCCCGGTCCATACGGGGGAGATGAGCAGCATCGCGACGATGACGCCGGTCGTCACACCCTCGGAGCGGTCGCTGATGGCGATGAGGGTGACGGTGGTGGCGATGGTGACGGCTACGGTCCCGAACTGCAGGACCCGGCACAGCCATGGGGCGCCGTAGAGGGCGGCCGCGTACAGCAGGTCGGTATAGATGAGCACCGGGCCCAGGCCGCCGCTGGACGTCATCTCCACGATCACGGTCAGGGTGCCGACGGCGACCGCAAGCGGCGGCTGGGCGCTGCGGAAGGCCGTCGCCGTACACAGCACGAGCACCGGCAGGACGGCCTGCCATGCGGGGATGTCGCTCCCCATGACCCGGGGGCCGCCCAGGACATACAGAATCAGACAGCTGGCGAAGAAGCCGACTGCCAATCTGAGGTCACGGAGCGGTATGGGCCGGCGGCGCGCGCCCGTACTTGTGAAAAGACGTAACCACACACGAGGACAGTACTTCGGCGCCCTGCCCGTTCTCTTGGCCCTGGCGCCCGAATTTGGGTCAGTCTCCCGTACATCGAAGTATGTAGCCGGACATCAGCAGGAGGGATGACTCGAAGGATCCGGAGGATCTGCAAACCTTGGGCTGTCTGTATCGATCGATGTAGGCGAAATAGGGGGAGACACCATCTGTATGACGGGCCGCCACTCACCGGGTGCGGCCTTGGCACCGCTCGACTGTGGAGGACGGAAAGTACGTGGAAACGAACGCCGCTCTTCTCGAACTCTGTCCGGGGCGCCTTGACCAGGACGTTCCCGGCCGCAAGCACCACCCCGCCCAGGTCCGCCTGGCGCCGCTCGCACCCGCACAGCCCGCCGCACAGCCCCCCGCTCGGTCGTACCCGCACGAATACCCGGACGCCCCCGTACCCACCCCCGTACCCACCCCCGTGCCCATATTCATCGTCCCCATAGGGCCCGGGTCCGGATCCGGGTCCGGATCCGGCTCTGCTCCGTCCTTCTCGACCGCACCGTCCCCGTCCCTGTCCCCGCCCCCGTCTCCGCCCTTGTCCTCGTCCTCGTCCCACTCCCCGGCCCACTCCCCGGCCCACTCCCCGGCCCACTCCCCGGCCCCCTCGCCGCCCCCCTCGCGCAGCGGAGCCAAGAGCGCGCTGTCCCCGGACAACTGCCTGGGGCTGAACGGCCACTCCAGAGCCACCCTCGACAGTGCGTCCCGCAGCTGGCTGCTGGCCCGGCTTCCCGACCGGGTGAGCACGGCGATGGCCGCCGCCACCCACTGGGAGCTGTACGGCACCCGCGGGCTGCTGGTCGTGGCGTGCGGTGACGACGCACGTCAGATGGGGTTCTCGGTGGAGTCCGTGCGCCGGGGGGTGTCCGCGCCGCACACTCCGTACGAGGTGTTGACCGACCGGGAGTCACACCTCGCGGCCAGCTGCCCGGCCGACGAGCGCGAACGCCTCATCACGCGTTTCTGGGTCCGCAAGGACGCTGCCATGCAGGCCGTCGGCCGCGGTCTGTCCATCGCGCCCGAACGCATCGAGGCGGGCTTCTCCGCGGACGAGGGAACCGTCAGCGTTCCGTGCCCTTATGGACTCGAAGTCCCGGTTTCCGTGCGCAACTTCACCTTCGCGGCGGCTTACGAGTTCGCCGTTGCCATCCCCGAACCTCTCCCGCTCACCCCTTCCTTCGCCTATTCGGTCACGTAATTGCCCGTTCCCACACGGCCGGCGGCGCGGGTCCGCCATGAATTTCCCAGGGGTGGCCTGAATTCGGAGCTTGACAACGCAACCGCCATCGGGGCGACGGCTGAGGAAATAGCGCGCGGCGGCAGCAATGGCCCGATGGCACAGGGCAATGACCCGATGGCGCAGGGCAATGGGCCGACCGCACAGCGCGGTGACCGGGCGGCACCGGCAATGGACCACCCGGGTGAAACACCCGCATGTCGCGCGGGCACATCCCGCGAAAAACCATATTGCCGGGTTAGTTGGTGCGTGCCCACCCGTCGTGGCGAGCACTCCGCCACGGCGCCGCCGGAGCACAGCGGAGGATTCCATGCCGTCGCCCCTCGCCAAGCGGTCCGCCGAAGCCATACTGTCCGTGCTGCTGACGTCGCTGAGCATCCTCGGCCCCGCCCCGGGCGCCGCGGCGGACGCGCCCACCGGTCCGCCGGTGCCGGACTGGGAGCGCATCGCCGCCTGCGAGAGCAGCGGCCGCTGGCACATCAACACCGGCAACGGCTACCACGGCGGCCTGCAGATCGCCCTGACCACCTGGCGCGCCTACGGCGGCCACCGCTTCGCCCCGCGCGCCGACCTCGCCACCCGCTCCGAGCAGATCGCCGTCGGCCGCCGCATCGCCCGCGACCAGGGCCTGTCCGCCTGGCCCAACTGCGGCCGCACCACCACCCGCGACTCCCGGAAGGCGTCGCAGAGCGATTCCTCCGGTACGGAGGCGCGTACGGAGGCCGGTACGGAGGCGCGTACGGAGTCCCGTACGGAGGCGCGTACCGAATCCCGCACGGAATCCCGCACGGAATCCCGCACGGAATCCCGTACGGAGGCCCTGCGCCCGAGGCGCTGCCGGCCGGTGGCCGACGAGCGTGAACGGGCCTGACCGGCCCGCCCCCTCACCGCACCCCCCTCACCGCACCCCCTCACCGCACCCCCCTCACCGCACCCCCACCACCACATGGCTGTTTCCGAACTGCCAGACCGAGCCGGTGTGGGTGAAGCCGGCCTCGTGGAGGAGGGTGGTGTGGCCGGAGAGGGTGAGGTGTTCGCCCTCGCTGGTGGGGAGGGGGCGGGTGCGGCGCTCGGCGAGGAGGGTGGCGAGTTCGGGGTCGGTGTGGGCGGCGGCCCACCAGGAGTCCCAGTCCTCGTGGGTGAAGGCGCGCTGGCGCTCGGCGCGGCGGCGGCCGATGGTGAGGGCGATCTCGGAGATGCGGGGGGCGTCCTGGCAGAGGTGGTCGCCGTTGACGAGGACGCCGCCGGGGCGGAGGCGGGCGGCGAGGTCGCGGTAGACCTGGCGCAGGGCCGGTTCGTCGAGGTAGTGGAGGGCGGTGGTGGAGACGGCCGCGTCCAGGGGGCGGGTGAGGGCGAGGGCGTCGAGCCAGCCGGGGCGGCCGATCACCGCCTCGACATAGCGGGTGGTGGTGGAGGCGTAGTGGGAGCGGCCCAGTTCCAGCAGGAGGGGGTCGGCGTCGACGGCGAGGATCTCGGCGTGCGGGAGCCGGGCGGCCAGCCGTGCCGCCAGGGCGCCGGGGCCGCAGCCGAGGTCGACGATGAGGGGGGCCGGGCGGCCGGCCGTGGTGTGTTCGACGACGTCGGTGATCACGGTGAGGCGTTCGTCCCGGTCGACGGCGTACCGCTGCTGCTGGTCCTCCCAGCGCCGTACCCAGCGCGCCGCCGTCGCCATGCTGACGCTCGTACCGCCGCGCGCCCGTGCCCTGCCCCCCGGCCCCGACCCCGCCACCACACCCATGACGCCCACCATGCCCACCACGCCCACCAATGGTTCTGAAAATCATTGCAGATTGGAGAGGGTGGACAGTAGCGCATCCAGCTCTTCGGGGGTGTTGTGGACGTGCAGGCTCACCCGTACGGAGCCGTCGGTCGCACCGGCGTGTGCACCGGCCTGGCAGTGGTGGTCGGAGCGGACCATGAAGCCGTGGCTGTAGAGGATGAAGCCGAGGTCGGCGGAGCTGATGTCGCGGTGGCGGAAGGTGACGATGCTGCGGCGGCGCTGGACCGCGGTGCCGGCCGGCAGGCTGACCTGGCAGCCGAGGATCTCGTACGCGTCCAGTCGGCGCAGGCCGTCGGTGAGCCGGGACGCCAGGGCGACGGTCCAGCGCTCGATGCGGTCCAGGCCCGCCGCCTCCAGCCAGTCCAGGGCCGCCGCGAGGCCCGCGATACCGGCCGTGTTGGGGGTGCCCGCCCAGCCGCCGGGGCGGAAGCGCGGGCCGCGCAGTCCGCGGGACCAGATGGCGCCGGTGCCCGGTAGCGCCAGCGCCTTGTGGCCGGAGAACACCACGAAGTCCACGTCCAGTTCGGCCACCGAGACCGGCAGATGGCCGATGCTCTGGGCGGCGTCGAGGCAGATCGGGATGGCGGGACCGGCCGCCTCGCGGATCCGGCCGATGTTCATGTCGGCGCCGTAGACGTGGTGCACATGGGTCGCTGCGATGAAGCGGGTACGGGGGCCGATCAGCGCGGCCAGCGCCGCCGGGTCGTAGTCGCCGGAGCTCTCCTGGTACGGCAGGGCCCGCACCTGGATGCGGATGCCGCGCCGCTCCAGGAGGTTCCGGGCCTCCAGCCAGGGGGAGAGGTTCGCCTCGTGGTCGGCGAAGGGGACGACGATCTCGTCGCCGTCGGTGAGGAAGGCGGTCAGCCAGTCGCGGGCGACGGTGCGCAGGCCCTCGGTGGTGCCGCTGGTGAAGTGGACGGCGGAGTGGTCGGGGTCCGGGTCGTGCAGGAAGGACCTGACGCGGTCGCGGGTGCGCTCCACCAGCGCGGTCGTGGCGTTGGCCCAGGGGTAGGTGCCGCGGCCCGCGTTGGCGTTGGAGGTGGTGAGGTAGGAGTACACGGCGTCCAGGACGGCCTGCGGCTTCTGGGCGGTGGCCGCGCTGTCCAGGTAGGCCAGTTCCGGATGGGCCGTGATGATGGGGAACTGGGCGCGGAGGGGGCGTTGCCACGACCGCAGACTCCGCAGGTCGTCCGGGCGTACCCCGGCCGGCGGACGGACCATGTCAGTCACGCACCAGCGGCGCGCCGGCGTCGCGCCAGGCGATGATGCCGCCGGCCAGGCTGCGGACGTCGGGATGGCCCATGCGCGTCAGCAGCGCCGCGTAGCGCAGGGACTTCTCGCCGACCGGACACGCCAGCAGTACGGGCTGCCGCTTGCTGAAGGGCAGGCCGCCGCGCAGCAGCTCCTCGAAGAGTTCGTCGACGATGTTGACCGAGCCCTCGATGTGCAGCGCGGCATACGCGAAGGGGCCGCGCAGATCGACCACCAGCGGGCGTTCGGCCGCGATCCACTTCTGTGCGTCGGCGGTGTCGATGACGGCCGCCGCGGCCGTCTCGGCGGCGGTGAGGGTGGCCACGGAGTTCTTCGCCGGGGGGCGGCCCAGCAGCTCGGGGCGCCGCTCGCGGACATAGCTGAGGTAGCTCTCGACCCGGTCGCAGACGATGAACACGGCGGTGTGCCGGCCGGTCAAGTCGGCGTCGACGGCGCTGAGATGGCGTATCGCGCCGTGGTACGCGGCGCCGCCGGTGGGGCCGGCCAGCAGGCCGCAGCGGCGGATCAGCGTCAGCATCCCCTCGATGGCCTCGTCGGCGCCGACCGCCTCGATCGTGTCGTAGGTGGCCGGGTCGAACAGGCCGACCTCGTGCACCTCGTCGATGTTGCGGATCCCGGGGATGAAGTCGGACTTGTGCCCGACCAGCCCGACGACCCGTACCGCGGGGTCGTGTGCGCGCAGTGCCCTGGCCACCCCGGTGGACGAGCCGGCGGTGCCCACGCAGGCGATGAACCAGTCGGGCGCCCGGCCGTCGAGGTCGGCCACGATCTCCGGGCCGGTGCCCGCCGTGTGGGCCTCGGTGTTGAGGGCGTTGAAGTACTGGTCGGTGTGCAGGCTCGCGCTGTCGGGCCGGGACAGCTCCTGGTGGAAGAGGGTCAGCGGGTCCTCGGTGTTGGTCGGGTCCAGGCACTCGGTCTGGCCGGGCAGCTCCTCGATCTCCGCGCCCAGCAGCAGAAGCAGCTCCTTGATCTCCGGTACCCGCATGCGGTTGGTGACGCTCTTGAACGGCAGCCCGTGCATGCCCGCGATGACGGCCAGCGCCTTGGCGGTGTTCCCGCTGGACAGCTCGATGACCGTCGCGCCGTCGCGGACCGCGGCGGCCAGGCCGGGCCGGGCCATGTTCCAGGCCGCCCGGTCCTTGACCGAGCCGAAGGGGTTGAGCATCTCCAGCTTCGCGTAGAGGTCGATATGGCGCAGGCCGTGCACGGCCGGGTCGATGCGCACCAGCGGGGTGTCGCCGATGGCGTCGGTGATGCTGTCGTACCTCATGCCTGATGTCCCCCAGTCGGTGTGATCGGCCAGTACTGCTCATCGAGACACCAGCTCCAGGAGCCGTCGTTCTCCCAGACGGCGGCCCTGCGCGCGAGGGGCTGCTGCTGCGCGCTCGTGGCGCTGAAGTCCATGCAGTATCCGGCGGTGTTGGCGAAGGCGAGCAGGTCTCCCGGGCGCGGCGGGCGGCGCAGGAAGACGGTTCTCCTGGTGATCAGATCGGACTCCAGGCACAGGCTGCCGGTGAGGTGGACGCCGTACCCGCCCGCGGACTCCTCCCGGCCGTCGGAGGGGGGCCCGGGGGTGTCCTCGCGGGGTACCAGCACCGGGTCCATCAGGACGCCGTGCTCCTCCAGGCCGACGTCGCCCGCGGTCATCGCCAGGCGTACCAGCCGGTCGCCGCGCTCCGTGTGCCGCACCTCCAGCACCCTCGCCAGGGACAGCCCGCACTGGTCCACCAGCGCCCGGCCGGGCTCGCTGTACAGGTCGTAGAGGTTCTCCAGCAGCAGGGTGCCCAGCGGGCGGCCGCCCAGCGCCGGTGCCGGCCGCGACAGCAGCGCATCGAGGTACGCGGCGCCGGCGACCGGCCGGTGAGCGGGGTAGAGGCTCAGGGCGCCCCGGACCTTCCCGCCTTCGGCCCGCAGTCCGTAGCCGTGCCCGCCCCAGGTCAGCGGCGGGCGGTTGCCCAGCACCGCCTGGGTGAGCGCGGTGGTGTAGCGGTCCCAGGCGGCGCCGTCCGCAAGGTAGTTGACGCCGAAGCCGCCTCCGACGTCGAGCGCCCGCGGCTGGAATCCGCGGCGCCGCAACGCGTCCATGGCGTGCAGAGCGCCCTCCAGGGCGATCGCCTTCTCGTCGAGGCTGGTGGTGTCGAGGTGGTAGGCGACGCCGACCGGCTCGACGGTGTCGCGGTGGCGTTCGACCGCGTCCAGCAGCGCGTCCAGCGAGGTCACGGACGTCCCGAAGCGGCTCGGCCGGGAGCGCACCCGGACACCGGACGCCCCCGCCTCGAACCCCGACAGCCGCAGGAGTATGCGTACGGGCGCCAGCCGGCGGTCGCGCAGGAGAGCGGCGAGGTCTGCCAACTCCCCCTCCCCGTCGATGCTCACGGTGACGCCGCTGAGCGCCGCCAGCCACAGGAACTGCGGGTCCTTGGGCCCGGTCGCCACGATCCGCTGCGGGGTGAATCCGGCGCCCAGGGCATGCTGGAGCTCGCCCAGCGAGGCCACGTCGATGCCGGCGTCCGTCGCGGTGAGCCGGCGCACCAGGGCGCGGGAACGGTTCGCCTTGTGGGCGAAGAAGACCTGCCCGGCGAGGCTGTGCCGGCGGTGGACGGCGCGGAAGCGCTCGACGTTCTCCGCGATCCGTTCGGGGAGCACGATGTTGAGCGGGGAGCCGAGCGCGTCGACCAGCGAGTGCAGGAACGCCGGTGCGCGCAGCAGCGACGCCAGGGGCTCCTCCAGGCGCGGTTCCAGGTGAAGAGCGGCACCGTTCATCCCGGACGTTCCCTCCCCTGCGAGGAATGAGAATTACGGACCACAGTTCGACCTGGGCGGCCCTATGACCCTTTCCATTCGCGGGGCGTTTACCCGCGGGGAGGGGGAGGCGGTTCCGGCCACCGCGCGGCCGGCGCCCGGGGTGCCTCGGCCACCGGGCCGCGCCGCGGAGGGCCGTCACGGTGAATCCGGTGGTCGGAGAGGGTGAATGCGAAGGACGGGCCGTTGCACAGGCTTGGTGGACGCGGGCACGCCCGGTAGCAAGACCGCGGGTTACCAAACCGCGAGGTGCAGGAGCACACAGTGAAGAACATGGCACGCGTGAAATTTGTGATCGCCGGAGCTTGCGGCCTGCTCCTGGCCGTCGGTGGGGCGTCGCCGGCACAGGCGTGGGACGGGTTCGACGGGTACGGCGGGGACGGTGTGTGGAACAGCGACACCATCGCCGACTTCCGCGCGATCATCCGCTGCGGCCCGCGGGCGAAGCTCTGCGTCAACGGCCCGGTGAACAGCGGTAACGTCAAGAACGCGCAGAACGTGTATGTGAAGGGCAACCCGAACGACAGCGGCAGCCCGACCAACACCAACGGCAACACCAACGACGACGCGGGTGGCACGACCGGCGTGGAGAACCAGTCCAGCAACAAGGTCCAGAACATCGCACGATCGGTGGGATCGACGCACTTCTGACGCGGACGCGAGGCGGCCCCGTTCCCGGAACCAGCCGGGAACGGGGCCGCTTTGGGTCTGGCCTGCCGCGGAGCGGGCGGCGCGTATCAGTGGTGCAGGCCGAGGATCTTCTGGATGTTGTTGTCGCTGCCCTGCGAGGCGCCCGAGACGGAATTGCCGCCGTTGATGGTGCCGTTGGTGCTGGAGAGGTTGCCGCTGTTGTTCGGGTTGCCCTTGTTGATGAAGTTGCCGCTGTTCTTGCTGTTGCCGCTGCGTACCGGGCCGTTGATGCAGGGGTGCGGCGACTTGCGGACCGGGGACTTGTAATTGAAGTCGGCGAGGCGGTTGTTGCAGACCACTCCGGAGATCATGCCGGTGACGGTGCCGACGTCCGCGCCCGCCACGGCCGACAGCAGGGATTCGCCCGGAACGGTCACGGCCTGCGCGGCTCCGGTGCCGAGCAGCACCATTCCGCACGCCCCGATGACACTTCCCGCCTGCGCAATTCTTCTCACGACGCTCCTCGCCTGTCCATCGTTGTGATGCCAGACGTATCGTGCTGCCGTTGTCCATCCGCATCGTCGTTCAACCCGCAGGGATCAAAACGCTCGAAGGCGAGAATCAGCCGGGTGGCCCAACACCTCCTCACAGCACCAGCCGCTCGGGCATCGGCTGCTCCACGCCGTCCAGCTCCAGCGTGCAGCGCGGCACGGACGGGACGAGGTGCGGCTGGCGCAGCAGGACGCGGAAGGGGTGCGCGGGCTGGTCGGGCAGCTCGCCGGTCAGCACGTTCATCCCCGGGCCGTGTTCCTTCTGATACGCGACCACCTTGCCGTTGACCAGCAGCTCGATCTCCCCGTCGCGGCCGGGCCCGACGTTCACCGTGATCGAGTGGCCGCCCTGATCGACGTGGAAGTGGTGGCTGTGCCCCATGGCGCACCTCCGGCAGTCAGCGCTCCGGTCCATTACGTCCAGCGTAGATTCCGCGAGCGACAATTGGGGTGGGTGAGACGACGATGAACGGCTCTGTCCGTGTCGGACATGTTGTCGGCGTACCGCTGCGGATGCACTGGAGCGTGCCGCTGCTGGTGGGGCTGTTCGCGTTCGGACTCGGGCGGCAGGCCCTGCCCGCCTGGACGCCGGGCCGCTCGGGTGCCGTGTACGCGGTCGCCGGCCTCGTGGGGGCCGCGCTGCTCACCGGCAGCCTGCTGCTGCACGAGACGGCGCACGCCGCGACCGCGCGCTGGAAGAAGATCTCGGTCGAGGACGTCACGCTGTGGGCGCTGGGCGGAACGACCCGGATGGGCCGGCCCAAGACCGCCGGCGCGGCCTTCGTGGTGGCCGTCAGCGGCCCGCTGACCAGCCTGCTCATCGGGGGCGTGGCGCTCGGCGGGGGCGCCGGGCTCCAGCTGCTGGCCGGCTGGGCCGAGATCCCCGCGGTGGTCCTGCTGTGGCTGGGCTGGGCGAATCTGTTCCTGGGCGTCTTCAATCTGCTGCCCGCCGTGCCGCTCGACGGCGGCCGGGTGGTGCAGGCGGTCCTGTGGTGGCGCACCGGCGACCGGGAGCGGGCGGATCTGGCGGCCTCCCGGAGCGGCCAGGTCATGGGCCTGCTGCTGGTGGCCGCCGGCTGGGTCTCCGTGCTGCGCGGGTCGGCGGGCGGACTGTGGATCGTCTTCGTCGGCCTCTTCATCGTGATCGTCGCCGGTGGGGAGCGGCGCCGGGCCGCGCTGTACACCGCGCTGCGGGGCGTACGGACCGCCGACGCCATGTCCAGCCCGGTGGTGACGGGCGCCGACTGGCTGACCGTCCAGCGCTTCATCGAGGACGTGGCGGTGCCCTCCCACCACTCCGCCCTCCCCCTGCTCGACTTCGAGGGCCGCCCCAGCGGCATCGTGCAGCTGCGCAGGCTCGCGGCCGTACCGCCGGCCGAACGGGAGAACCTGCGGGTGCGCGAGGTGGCGATCCCGCTGTCCCAGTGCGCGGTCGCCGCCCCGGACGAGCCTCTGAGCGAGGCCCTCGACCGCTTCACCCTGCGGTCCGGCAGCCGCCTGCTCGTCGTGGACGGGGGCCGGCTGACCGGGATCGTCACCGGAAAGGACATCTCCCGGCTCATGCAGCGGCACACCCTGGGCGGCGGCGGGGCGTCCGGCCGGACGACGGAGTCCGACGACTGAGAGAGGCGGCACCCAGCCATGCGGTACATCACCGTCACTGCCCTCAGCCACCCCGGTCTGCTGCGCGACCACAACGAGGACAGCCTGGTGGCCGGTCCGTGGACGCTGTGCGGCACGGTGACCGAGAACCCGCAGACGCTGGTCTTCCCGCTCGGCAACCCGCTGGTCGTCGCGGTCGCCGACGGCATCGGCGGCCAGCCGGGCGGCGAGGTGGCCAGCGCCCTGACCGTACGGCAGCTGGCCGCGCTCGGCCCGTCCCTCGACAGCGAGCAGGCCGTCCGCGACGCCCTGACCCTGTGCAACCACGCGGTGTACGCGGCCGCCGACCGCGACCCGGAGCTGGTCACCATGGGGACGACCGTCGCCGGCGCCGTCGTCCTCGCGGAGTCGCTGCTGGTCTTCAACGTCGGCGACAGCAGGGTCCTGGACGCCACGGAGGACGGCCTGCGCCAGGTCAGCGTGGACGACAGCCCGCCCCTGCCCCCCGGCCGCCGCACCACGTCCCTGGTCACCCAGGCCCTCGGCGGCGCGACACGGTTCAGCGCCATCACCCCGCACATCACCACCGCCCCGCTCGACGCCGGCATCCGCTACCTGATCTGCACCGACGGCCTGACCGACCCCGTACCCGAGGAGGAACTCGACGACCTGCTGCGGGCCCACGACGACGGACGGGCCGCCTTCGAACTGTGGAAGTCCGCCATCGAGGCGGGCGGCCCCGACAACATCACGCTGGCCCTGATCGGCATCGGCGAGTGAGCCCGCGCCGCAGGCCACGGACGGGCGGCCACCGGGGAACCCCGCCGCGCCACAGGCCGTCTTCCGCCGTGTTGGTGTTTTCGGTCCGTGGAGGAATCCGGTGGAGCACAGAGTCCTGGGGGAGCGGTACGAGCTGGTGGAGCAGCTCGGGCACGGCGGAATGGGAAAGGTGTACCGGGCCGTCGACCGCCGGCTGCGCCGTACCGTCGCCGTGAAGACGCTCTCCGCCGAGCTGGCGCTGCAGCCCGAGTTCCTCGCCCGGTTCCAGCGCGAGGCGCACGCCGCCGCCGCGCTCAACCACCCCGGTGTGGCCACGGTGCACGACGCCGGTGAGGACGCCGGGGGCGGCGTCGCCGAGCCCTACCTGGTGATGGAGTACGTGGCGGGCCGGACGCTCGGCCAGGTGCTGAAGGACGGCGCGCTGCCCCTGGCGCAGGCGGCCGACATCGCCGGTCAGGTGCTGGAGGCGCTGGAGCACAGCCACCGGCACGCCATCGTGCACCGGGACATCAAGCCCGCGAACGTCATGCTCACCGCCACCGGGCAGGTCAAGGTCGTCGACTTCGGGATCGCCAAGGCGCTCAGCGAGGCGGTGACCCGGCTGACCGGTACGGGGGTGGCGGTCGGCACCCCCGCCTATCTGGCGCCGGAGCAGATCAACGGGGCCGAGACCGATCACCGCACGGATCTGTATGCCGTGGGCTGCCTGCTGTACGAGCTGCTGACGGGGCATCCCCCGTACACCGGGGATTCGCCGTTCTCCGTCATGCACCAGCATCTGGCCGCGGAGCCGCTGCCGCCCTCGCGGCTGCGCCCGGAGCTGCCGCCCGCCGTGGACGAGGTGATCGTCCGGGCGCTGCACAAGAGCCGGGCGGACCGCTTCGCGGACGCGTCGGCGATGAAGGCGGCGCTCGACGCGGCGGCCGCGGCGGCACCGGCCGCCCCGGTACGCACGCCCACCACCATCGACGCCAAGGCCCAGGCACCCGGCCCGGAGCCGGCCGGCGGGGAGGGGGCGGCCCGGGCCGAGCAGGCCGCGCCGCCCGCGCGCCGCGGCCTCGCCAGGGTGGTGTTCCGGCCGACGGCGGAGGGTGTGGTCGCGCTGCTCGGCTGCCTTCTGACCCTGGTGATATCCCGGGCCGACGTGATCGAGGTCGGCCAGTTCTCCAAGGTCGCCCTGCTCGCCGGGGCCGCCGGGGCGGTGCTCCTGCTGTGGTCGGCGCGGCTGGCGTGTGCGGTGGTGTGGGGCCCGGTGGCGGAGGCCGTGGTGGTGTGGTCCGAACTGGCCCGCGGCTACCTCGGCTGGGACACCCACTACGTCCTCATCGCCCTGGTCCTGGGCGTGGTCGCCGCGCTCTGTCTCGCCGCCGGCTACAAGGACGAACGCGCCGGCGGCTTCGCGCTGGTGGCGTTCTGGTTCACCGGGCTGGGGGCGGTCTGGTTCTTCCTCGACGACCTGCAGAAGATCGGCGTCTTCTACGTCCTGCTCCTGGGCGTCACGCTCGCCATCGGCAGCCAGGTCCTCAAGGCGCGCATCCGGGCGTGAGGGAGGCCGGGGCCTGTCCGGCGGGTCGGGGCCGTAGCCCGCAGGGCTATTCGCGCAGCCGGATCGCCTTGAGGGTGGCGTCGAAGACCGGCCGGTACTGGTTCCACTGCTCGTTGGGCGCGGAGAGGTAGACCACGTACTGGGTGCCGTCCGCGCCGCTGAAGGACAGCTCCACGGCCCGGTAGTCGCGCGCCCGGCCCGAGAAGGTGAACTCCCAGTAGCCCGCGGGCCGCCCCCGGAAGGTCGTGGCGCCCATCCGCACCCGTTCGTAGTTCGCGTTGTCCCGGCGCGTCTGGTCCTCTTCGGTCTCCTGCCAGTGCCGGACCGGATCGGACCCCGCGAAGCCGACGACGTCGACCCGGAGCCCCACGAGCCCGGTCGGGTCGACGTAGGCGACCTCACCGCCGGGGATGTCCTTGGGCTTCCAGCCGTCCCGTACGGGCACGGAGAAGCCCTGGCCCGCCTTCTCCAGGTGGTATCCGGCGGGCACCGGGGGCGGCGGCGACGGGCTGGGGCTCGGGCTGTTCGAGGGGGAGCGGGCCGCGGACGGCCGGCTCTCCGCCGGCTCGCCGCCCTTCCCGGACCACAGCAGCGTGCCGCCGGTCACGGAGGCGGCGACCGCGGCCGCGGCGGCCATCCACAGCACCGTGCGGCGGCGCCTGCCCCGGCGCGCCGGGGCCGCGGCGTCCCCGATGCGCTGCGGCCGGGTGACCGCATCGGCGACGGGGCCGGCGGCGACCGCCCCGACCCGCGTCCCGGTCCCGGTCGCCGTTCCGGTACCCGCCTCCGCCGCCTCGCCCAGCAGCCGCTCGGCCTCGTGGGCGTCCATCCGGTGCCGGGGCTCCTTCACCAGCAGGCCCTCGATCACCGCGGTCAGCGGGCCGGCGGCGCGCAGCGGGTGGTGCGCCTCGGCGGCGATGGCGTACGCCGTCTCGATCGCGGTGTCACGGTGGAACGGGTGGCGCCCCTCGACCGCCTGGTAGAGCGTCGCTCCCAGGGACCACAGGTCGCAGGCGGGGCCGGGCTCGGCGATCCCGCTGCGCAGCCGCTCCGGCGCGAGGTACTGGATCGACCCGACCAGCTCGCCGGTGCGGGTCAGCGAGGGGGTGCCGGACTCCACGGCGATCCCGAAGTCGGTCAGCACGATGCGCCCGTCGTGCCCGAGCAGGACGTTGGCGGGCTTGACGTCGCGGTGCAGCACCCCGGCGTCGTGCGCGGCGCGCAGCGCGGCGGCCATGCTGCGGCCGATCCGGGCCGCCTCGCCGGGCGGCAGTGCGCCCTGCCGCTTCACCAGGTCGCTCAGCGTGACCGAGGGGATGTACTCCATCACGATGCACGGCAGGCCCTCGTCGTCGACGACGTCGTGCACCACGATCACGTTGGGGTGGGCGATCCGGGCGGCGCTGCGGGCCTCGCGGCGGGTGCGCTCGTGGAGGGTGAGGACCTCGTCGTCCTGCAGATGCGGCGGGATGTGCAGCTTCTTGACGGCCACATGCCGGCCGAGCACCTCGTCCTCGGCACGCCACACGGTGCCCATCCCGCCGCGGCCCACCCGCTCTACCAGCCGGTAGCGGCCGGCTATCAGCCGCCCCAGATCGGACACCGCGACCTTCCCCTCCTCGCACACCTGAACCCGATTGCGGGAGCACCTTAGCCCGTATCGCTGTTCAGCCACGATGGCGCATTTCTTTCGCTGCGGCAGGGCGTTCCACGTGGCGGGACACGGCGGGCGCACATCCGGATATCGGGCCAGGTCAGCGCCTCGGCGGGGGGTTCAGGCCGGCACCGGCGCGCTCCGGTGGCCGGGCAGTTGTCTGCCGTAGCGGCGCAGCAGCAGGACGGCCGTGGTGGCCAGACCCGTCAGCAGACCGAGCCAGATTCCGAGGGTGTTGAGGCCCAGCGGGTAGGCGAGCAGCCAGGCCGCGGGCAGCCCGACCGCCCAGTAGCCGATGAGGGTGATGCGGAAGCCGCTCTTGGTGTCGTCGAGCCCGCGCAGCAGTCCGACGCCGATGTTCTGGGCGCAGTCGAAGAACTGCAGGACGGCGGTGACCAGGAGCAGCTGGGTGGCGAGGGCCAGGGCCCGGTCGGAGCCGGCGTCGAGGAACGGCGCGAGGACGAGGTGGGGCAGGGTCAGATAGCCGATGCCGACGAGGGTCATGACGCCCGCCGCGCAGGCGAGCGCGGTGTTCTTGATGCGGCGGGCGTGGTCGGTGCGGCCGAGGGCGAGTTCCCGGCTGACGTTGATCGAGGCGGCGTGCGAGAGCCCGACGGCGACCTGGAAGACGATGTAGACGAGCTGGTTGACGGCGGTGTGCGCGGCCAGCGCGGCGGGTCCGAAGGACCCGGCCATCAGCGCCGTCAGGGAGAAGAACCCGGCTTCCGAGCCGTATGTCGCGGCGATCGGCACCCCCAGGCCGACGAGCCGCCTGACGGTGGCCGCATCGGCCCCGGCCGCGTTGAGCGAGAGCAGGGGCGCCAGTTGGCCGTCCTTGCGCGCCGAGACGTACAGGGCGAGGAAGGAGAGGAGGTAGACGGTGGACGTGGCCACGCCGATGCCGGTCAGGCCCAGGCGGGGCAGCCCCCACAGGCCGTGGATGAGCACCCAGTTCAGGCCGGCGTTGACGGCTATCGAGGCCAGGGTGATCCGCAGCAGGGCCTGGGGGCGGCGCATGCCGACGGTGAACTGGCGGACGGCCTGGAACCACAGGCAGGGCAGCAGCCCGGGGGCCAGCGCGAGCAGCATGCTCCGGGCGTGTGCGACGACGGCGGCGTCCTGGCCGAGCCAGGTCAGCGCCTGGCCGGCGAGGAACATCAGGACGGCGCCGGCCAGTCCGGCGAGCGTGGCCACCGCCAGGCTCGCCCGGACGATCGCGCGGACCTCCCCGCGCTCGGCTTCGCCGCCCGCCCGCTCGGCGCGGGCCGCCGCCGCGGCTATCTGGTTGCCGACGGAGGTGACCAGGCCGACGCCCATGGTGCGCAGCTGGTTGAAGAGGACGATGGCCAGGCCGCCGGCCGCGAGTTCCTCGGTGCCGAGCAGGCCCATCATCACGGTGTCGGTGGTGGTCAGGGCGACTTGGGCGAGCTGGGTGAGGATGAGCGGGACGGCGAGGGTGGCCAGGGCGCGGCTGTCGCGCAGCAGGGTGGTCGGCATGGCGGTCAGCGGCTCCCGCGGAGTTTGGTGAGGAGCTCTTCGATCTCCCGCTCCGCTGCGGGGTCGAGGAGACCGCGGTCCTGCATCCACGTGTCGTTGAAGACCGTGTCCAGGTACTTCTCCCCGCCGTCGTTGACGAGGGCGACCATGGTGGCGCCGGGCGGCAGGGCGGACAGCCGGCGCAGCGCCTCGTGGACGACGCCGCCCGCGGAGCCGCCGATGAGCAGCCCGGTGCGGGCGACGGCGCGGCAGGTGGCGAACGCCTCGACGTCGCCGACCTTGACGCCCTCGTCGATGAGGGCGAAGTCGACCAGCGCGCCGATCTCCGCGCCCTCGGGGGTGCCGGTGCCGGACTGGTAGTAGTCGTGGGCGGGGCCGCCGAACGCGATCGACCCCTTGGGCTCGACGCCGACGGTGGTGCACGACGGGATGAGGGTGCGCAGTTCACGGGCCGTGCCGCAGAGCGCGCCGCCGGTGCCCACCGCGCCGATCAGCACGTCGAGCCGGCCGTCGAGGGCCTCGTACAGCTCGTGCGCCACCGGGAAGTAGCCCACGCCGTTGCTGGGGTTGTTGTGCTGCTCGGTGAAGACGGTGTTGTCCCGGCCGCGGGCGAGTTCCTCGGCGAGCTCTTCCCGTGCGGCGGTGGCGAGTTCCTCGGTGCCGTCGTCGACGACGTGGACGAGCTCGGTGCCCAGGGCCTTCATGGCGCGCAGCTTGTCCGCACAGGCGTGGTGGTCGACGACGGCGGTGAAGGTGTAGCCGCGTTCGGCGGCGATGACGGCGAGTCCGAGGCCGGTGTTGCCGGAGGTCGACTCGACGATGCGGCCGCCGGGCCGCAGTACGCCGCGCTCCTCGGCGTCGAGGATCATCTGGCGGGCCATCCGGATCTTCGCGGTGCCGGTCGGGTTGAACATCTCCAGCTTCAGCAGCAGACGGCTGCCGGTCGCGGAGACGGCGAGTTCCAGCAGCGGGGTGTGGCCGATGAGGTCGGATATTCGGGAGACCACGGCGGGGCGCTGAAGTGCTCCGGGCATGCAAACTCCTGTGAAGCGGGCGTACGGGCGTACGGGCGTCGGCGCGGGGTCAGGTGCGGGGCCGGTCCAGCCGCCAGCGCGGGCGCGGGCGTTCGGTCTGGTCGATGACGACCTTGGGCGGCAGCGGCAGGTCGTGGAACGGCGACTCGTTGGAGTCCATCTGGTAGCCGGCCGTGTTGGGGTAGACCAGCAGGTCGCCGGTGCGCGGCCGGCGGGGGAAGGGGATCTTCCGCCAGGTGAGCATGTCCGACTCCAGGCAGGTGGCCGCGCCGACACTGGCGGGCCACGTCCCCGCCGGGGCGTCCGTGCTCCCGGAGAGCAGGTACGGATCGGGCAGGTACTCGCTGTTGAACCACTGCTCGGACAGGCTCAGGCTGGTGCCGTCGACGGTCAGCAGCTGGTAGTCCGCCCGGTCCTTGACCCCCTGGATCCGGAACACGGTCGCGCCCGCCCGGTCCAGCAGGGCCCGGCCCGGCTCCATCAGCAGGGCGACCCCGGAGTCCGTGAGCAGGTCGGCCAGGCTCCGGCGGTGCCCTTCGGGGTGCGCCCCCAGCAGGGCCCGCAGCGCCCCGGCGCCGGCGGCCGGGGAGTGGTACGGGTAGAAGTCGCCGGCGGTGAACGACCTGCCCGCGTGGTAGTGGCCGCTGTGCTGCTCGGCGAGGAAGCCGCGCCAGCTCGCGGCGTCGGTGTAGCTGACCGCCAGGCCGCCGCCGATGCTGACCCGGTCGGCCGCGAGCCCGAGGGTCCGGGCCTTGAGGCACCGCTCGACGAGCTGCCCGGCCAGGTCGGCGCGCGGCTGCACGGCGTATCCGGACAGGTGGAAGCTGAAGCCCTCCATCCGCACCGCGCCGCCCGCCCGCACACAGCGCTCCAGCGCGGTGTCCAGCTCGGCGTCGTTCATGCCGAAGCGGCTGTGCGGCTGGCCCGGCGGCAGCGCGCGCAGCAGCAGCCGGGCCGGGCGGAGCGGCCCGGTCAGCGCCGTGGCGATCAGCGCGTCGAGTTCGTCCAGCGCGTCCACGGCGATCAGCGCGCCCTGCCCCACCGCCGGGCGCAGCAGGGCGCCGTCCTTCGCCGGCCCGGTGACGACGAGGTGCTCGCCGCGTACGCCGTGCCCGAGGGCGTCCTGCAGCTCGCCCGCGGAGGCGACGTCGACGCCCGCGCCGAGCGCGGCGCAGCGCTCGCTCCACACGGCGGCCTTGTTGGCCTTCTTCGCGAAGTACACGAACCCGTCCACGCCCGCCTCGGCCAGCACGGACCGGATCGCGTGCAGATTGCCGTCGAACGCGTCGGGCAGCAGGAAGTGGAACGGGCCGCCGAGGGCGTAGGAGAGCTCCTCCAGCAGCCCGCTGCCCAGTACCGCGGTGGTGGCGGGGTCGGGCAGGGCGGGCAGCGTCGGCCAGGCGGATGCGCTGCTCACCGCCACAGCGGCACCTCGGTTCCCAGGCCCTGCGCCAGCGCGAGTTCGGCGAAGCGATGGCCGAGGGCGATGTCGGTGACCACCAGGCCGCTGTTGTACGCGAAGATCCGCTCCTGGTCCGAGCCGCGGCCGACCGCGGCACCGGCGAGCACCGGCGGGAACTCGGCGTCCACGGCGGGGAGTCGGCCGTCGGCGTCGGCCATGTCGGTGCCGGTGACGTTCATCTGCGCCTCGCTGGTGGCGATGACCCGGTCGGCCCGGTGCAGCGTCGAGGGCGCAAGGCCGTGGCCGACCAGGACGGACAGTGCGCCGGGGCGCAGCCAGTCGGCCTCGACGGCGGCGGGCGTATGGGCTCCGGCGGTGGCGACGACGACGTCGGCGTCCGCGGCGGCGGCCCGCAGATCGGTGACGAGCTCCACGTCGCGGTCGGGGAAGTGGGCGCGCAGCCGCTCGCGGACCGCGGCGATGCCCTCGGGGTGGGTGCCGGACAGCATCAGCCGGTCCAGGCCGGGCAGGGTGGTCAGCAGGAACGGCAGGGCGAGGCGGCCCTGGGTGCCGGTGCCGATGACCAGCGCGCTGCGGGCGCCGGGCGCCGCGCACTCGCGGGCCAGCAGCGCGGAGACCGCCGGGGTGCGCAGCGAGCCGATCCGGGAGCAGTCCATCATGGCCACGGGCAGGCCGGTGGCGTCGTCGTAGAGCGTGAGCGCGGTGTAGTAGTGCTGCTCGGCCCGGCCCTTGTCCAGGCCGTGCTTGTAGGAGGTCTTGATCGCGACGACGTCACGGGAGCCGTCCCGGCCCAGCATCGCGTAGGAGACCGAGTGCCCGTCCGGCGGTTTGACGGTCAGCTTGCGGGGGTTGTCGGACCGTCCGGCGTGCAGGGTGCGGTAGGCGCCCTCGACGGTGGCGACCACATCGGCCAGGGAGATGTCGATCCCGGCCAGGTCCGAGGTGGAAAGGATCCGCAGGTGCTGGTCGTCGGCGGATATCGGGGGGTCGGCGGGGGCGGTGGTCGAGGTGCCGGTCATCGTGTGGTGCCTCCAGTCCGTGGACGAGCTGTCAGCGTGCGTGCGCTTCGAGGGCGGCCTGACCGTATCCGTGCTCCGCGGCTTCGGCCAGGGGTCGGCTGCGGCGCCCGGGAACACGGACGGAGGCACGCTTGAGCCACCGGTCGCTGCCGTCGTAGCGGGCCCGGAACGGCACCCGTCCGTGCACCACCAGGTCGTTGTCGACGACCAGGACCTCGCCGGGGGAGAGGCTCACCGCGACGGACACGCGGGCGAGTTCGGCGCCGAGCCGCTCGTAGGCCGCCCGGTAGGGCGCGTCCGCCGCGTCGAGCGGGGTGTAGGCCGGGTCGTAGCGCAGCGTCAGTCCCTCCTCGGCCGCGAACAGCGTGGGCACCGGGGGCGGCGCCTGCTCGGCGTAGCCCTGCGCCTCGGCGTACGCGTCGTCGGGCAGGATCGGCACCACCGGCCGGCTCAGCTGCGCGATGTCCCCGTCCGCGAGGCGGGTCCTGCGGATGCTGGCGGCGGTGGTCGCGATGCCGTCGTGGTTGCGCAGGCAGCCGAGCATCAGCAGGTGGGCGCGGCCGGGGTGGAAGGCGTCCTCGGTGTGAGGGCTGAGGAGCACCGTGCTGCTGGCACCGGTCTGCTCGCTCTCGTGCCCGGCCGAGGGGACGATGTTGTGGACGAACCGGCCGTCCTGCTGGCCCTCCCACGCGAGGGGGTTTCCCATCACGCTGGCGAGCAGCAGCAGTTGGATGTCGTAGCGGGCCGCGCGGTCGCCGGCGGCGGCCCAGTCGGCGGGCGTCGGCCCGATGGCGTCGTCGTCGACGTCGAGGCCGCGCAGGACGAACAGGCCGTCGGCGGTGTCGACGGGGCGGCAGTGGTGGCGGAGTGTGTCGCCGAACTCGTCGGCCGTCTGCGCAACTCGGCTCAGGAGCTCGGGAGATGCGGCGGACGTGCCGAATTCGGCGAGTATCTTCTCCGCGGCCTGGCGGAGTTCGCTCACGGTGAGGTCGTCGAGCGTGCGGACAGGTGCGGCTGCCGTGCTCATGGCAAGGGTCCGTTTCCGTCGTTCGGCAGGGGGGAATCGCGTCTGCTGGGAGCCGTGGGTGGGGGCGGCGGATCCGTAACGGGCAGGGCTGAGCGGCCGCCCGGAGGCGGCTGGTGGTGCGGTTCACTGGCGAACGGCGTGAACGCTAGCATCAAACTTAGGCAAGGCAAACCTTACTGGTCGGTCCAGTCGGTTTTTGGTGTTTGCGCCGACCTGCCATCAAAAGCCAGGCTCTGTACGCCACTTGACCGCCCGTCCGGCGGTGGAACCGCTATTCGATCATCCGTTCATCGGAGGGCCACCCCTTGCGGTAATGGTTGTCATTAGGGTAGGCAAACCTAAGCACCCCCCATCGCCCCCGAAGCGGAACGAGGACGTACGTGGACATGAACAGGCGTCAAGTGCTGTGGGCCGGCGGCGCGATGGGCGCGGCGGCATTGCTGGCCGCGTGCTCGGGCAGCGGGGACACCTCGTCCCGGCCCGGCGCCGCGGGCGGCAAGCCCCGGCGGGGCGGCACGCTCCGGGTCGGTGCGCTCGGCCGCGCCGCGGCCGTCACCCGCGACCCGCACGCCACCCAGGCCAACGAGAGCGACTACCTCATCATCGCCCTCGTACACGACACGCTCACCGCCCCCGGAGCCAAGACCAACACCGTCGCCCGGCTGGCCTCGCGCTGGCAGGCGTCGGACGATCTGAAGACCTGGCGCTTCACCATCGCCAAGGGTGCGAAGTTCCACGACGGCAGCCCGGTCACCGCCGAGGACGTGGCCTGGTCGCTGCGCCGGCTGCGCGCCACGCCCACCGGCGCCACCCGCCTGCCCGGCATCAAGAAGGAGAACATCAGGGCCGACGGCGACGACACCGTCGTGGTGGTCTCCGACTACGCCAACGCCGAACTGCCCCTGCTCACCCGGCTGACGACCTTCGTGCTCAAGAAGGACACCAAGGACAAGGAGATCGCCAAGGCCCCCGGCGCCGGCCCGTTCAAGCTGGACTGGTTCCGCGCCGGCAACGCCCGGCTCGTACGCAACGAGGACTGGTACGGCGGCGAGGTCCTCCTCGACGCCATCGAGGTCAAGATCTTCGAATCCCCGCAGGCGATGTCCAACGCCCTGCTCGGGGGCCAGATCGACGTCGCCTCCAACGTCGGCGCGGTGGCCGCGCGTACGGCCGCGCAGCGCAAGGACATCCAGGTCGTCCGGCGCCCCGACGACATGGCGATGCCGATCGTGATGCGGGCGTCCGGCGACAGCCCCTTCGCGGACGCGAAGGTACGGGAGGCGCTGCGGCTGGCCGTGGACCGCAAGGCCATGGTCAAGCAGGTGCTGTCCGGCTACGGCACCGTCGGCAACGACATCCTCGGCACCGGCGACCCCGCCTACGCCGCGTCCGTCCCGCAGCGCACCCGCGACCTCGCCAGGGCCAGGTCCCTGCTGAAGGCGGCGGACTTCGACACGTCCGCCACGTACAAGCTGCTGACCACCGAGGACGTCCCCGGGCTCGCCGAGTCCGCGACCCTGTTCGCCACCCAGGTCCGCGAGGCCGGGGTGAAGATCGACGTGGTCAAGCAGGAGTCCGCCACGTTCTGGGACAAGTCCTGGCTCAAGGCCGACCTCTACACCACGTACTGGGGCACCAACGACTCCGTCGTCTTCTTCGCCAGCAAGACGATGGTCTCCGAAGCGGCCCAGAACGAGGCCGGCTGGAAGAACGCCGGGTTCGACGCCGCGTACCGCAAGGCCATCGGCACCAAGGACGCGGCCAAGCGGGCCAAGGCCCTCAAGGAGCTGCAGCGGATCGAGTACGACGCGTCCGGCTATCTGCTGTGGGGCATGGCCGACGGCATCGACCTGGCGGCGGCCCCGGTACGCGGTCTGCCCACCCTGCCCGGCTACGGGCGTGTGCAGCTCGAGCGGGCATGGCTGGCCCGCTGAGCGGGACGGCGCAGCGGCCCGCGGGCGGACCGGCCGGAGGGCGGACCACCACCCTCCGGCCGGCCCGGCCCGCGCTGTCCGTGCTGCGCCGCACGGGCGGCCTGCTCGCCCTGCTGGCCCGCCGGATGCTGCTGCTCGCCGTGCTGCTCGCCGCCGTCTTCGCCGCCGTCGAACTGCTGCCGGGCGACGCCGCCACCGCCACCGCGGAACGCGGCGAGAGCGCGGCCGACCTCGCCCAGCGCCGCCACCTCCTCGGCCTGGACCGCCCCGTCCTGACCCGCTTCACGGACTGGATGACCGGCCTGCCCACCGGCGACCTCGGCACCTCGGCGCACGGCGAGGCCGTCGCCGACCTGCTCGCCCGGCCCTTCCCCAACACCCTGCTGCTGGGCGGGCTGGCGCTGCTGGTGACCCTCGCCGTCTCCCTCGGCCTGGGCTGCCTGGCGGCGCTGAAGCCCGGCGGCACCACCGACCGGGCCGTGTCCGCCACCGCCACCGGCATCCTCGCGCTGCCCGAATTCGTGGTCGCGGTCGCCCTCGTCCTGGTCTTCGCGCTGTGGGCCGACTGGCTGCCCGCCGTCACCCTCACCGGCGCCGACGGCGCACCCGCCACCTGGCAGATGCTGATCCTGCCCGTACTGGCGCTGTCGATCCCGCAGATCGGCTGGAACACCCGCATCGTGCGGGCCGCCCTCGCCGACGAGGCCAAGGCCCCGCACATGGAGACCGCGGTGATCGACGGGCTGCCGCGCCACCGGATCTTCGTCCACCATCTGCTGCCCGGTGCGCTGCCCACCATCGCGGCGGGCATCGCCACCTCGACCGGCATGCTGCTGGGCGGCGCCGTCGTGGTGGAGACGATCTTCAACTACCCCGGTATCGGCGGGGTGCTGGCCGGCGCCGTCACCGACCGGGACAGCCCGGTCATCGCGGGCGTCGTCGCGGTCACCGGAGCCGTCATCACCGGCGTACTCCTGCTCGCCGACCTCGTCCGCGCCTGGGCCTCGGGAGGCCGCATATGACCGCCCCGCACCCGACCGCCCCGCCGGCGCCCGCCCGCACCCCGTCCGTACACCGCCGCGTCCGCCGCGCGCTGATCCTGCGCACCCTGCCCGCCCTGCTGCTCGTCGCGCTCGCCGCCGCCGGGCCGTGGCTCGCCCCGCACGCCGTCGACGCCCCGGTCGCCGCCCCGTACGCCGAACCGGGCGGCGGCGCGCCGCTCGGCGGCGACCAGCTCGGCCGGGACGTGCTCTCCCGCCTCCTCGCCGGAGGCCGCGCCCTGATCGCCACCTCCCTGCTGGTCGCCGCCCTGGTCACCGCCGCGGCCGCGCTGCTCGGCGCGTTCGGCGCGCTGCGGCCGGTCCTCGGCCGGATCGTCGAACGCTGTGCGGACGTCCTGATGCTGCTGCCCGCCGTACTCGGCATCCTCCTGATCGCCCTGTCGTGGCCGGGCGGCGGCCGCCTCGCGGTGATCGCCGCCGCCGTCGTCATGGGCGTGCCCTACGGGGTGCGCCTGGTCTCCGGAGCGGCCGCGCCCGTCGCGGCGTCCGGTTACATCGAGGCGGCGGCGGTGGGCGGCGAGCGGCTGTGGCACCTCGTCGTACGCGAGGTGCTGCCCAACCTGCGCGCCACCGTGCTCGCCCTCTTCGGGCTGCGCTTCGTCGCCGCCGTCTACGTCGTCGCCACCGCCGGCTTCCTCCAGGTCGGCCCGCAACCGCCCACCGCCGACTGGTCCTTGATGATCCGGGAGAACGCGGGCGGCATCCTCCTCAACCCCTGGGCCGTGCTGGCCCCCAGCATCGCCATCGGCCTGCTCGCCATGAGCGTCAACCTGGCGGTCTCGGCACTCGTACCGCAGACCGGCCGGAAAGCGGTGACCGCGCTGTGACCCACCAGCCTGATCGATACCCCCAGAACCCGCCGCCCCCCGCCGCCGGTACGGCGGTCACCGTCACCGGCCTCACCATCGCCGCCCCGGACGGCCGGCTGCTCCTGGACGGCGGCAACCTGACGGTCCGCCCCGGCCGGGTGACCGCGCTCACCGGCCCCTCCGGCTGCGGCAAGACCACCCTGCTGCGCGCCGTGGCCGGCGTACTGCCCGGCGGTGCCCGGCGCACGGCCGGCCGGATCGACGTCCTCGGCCAGGACGTGCTCACGCTGGACGCGGCCGCGCTGCGCACCCTGCGCCGCCACCGCCTCGCCTACGTCGGCCAGGACCCCGGCTCCGGGCTCAACCCCCGGATGAAGGTCCGCCGCCTGCTCGCCGAGGTCGCCGTGGACCGCAGCCCCCAGGCGCTGCGCGCCCTGCTCGACGAGGTCCAACTGCCCACCGGCGACGGCCTGCCGGGCCGCCGCGCCGGAGAGCTCTCCGGCGGTCAGCAGCGCCGTCTCGCCCTGGCCAGAGCGCTGGCCCGGCGCCCCGCCGTACTGCTCCTCGACGAGCCGACCGCCGGCCTCGACCCGGAGCTGCGCGACGAGATCGCCGCACTCCTGCGCCACCTCGCGGCCCACCACCAGCTCGCCGTCGCCCTCTCCTGCCACGACGCGGACCTGGTCTCCCGGCTGGCCGACGACATCGTCGACCTCTCCCGGGGCACGCCCGCGCCGCCCCGCGCGCCGCGCCCCGCCGCCCGGCCGCTGCCCACCGGCGAGCCGACGCTGACCGTCTCCGGGCTGCACGCGGCCTTCACCGGCCGCGGCCGCCGCGTCCCCGTCCTGCACGGCATCGACCTCACCGTGGCCGCCGGCTCCAGCACGGGCATCGTCGGCGCCTCCGGCTCCGGCAAGACGACCCTGGTGCGCGCCGTCGTCGGACTCCACCGCCCCACCGGCGGCGCCGTCACCCTCGACGGAGTACGCCTCGCCCCCACCGCCCAGGGCCGCACCCGCGAACAGCGCCGCCGCCTCCAGCTCGTACCGCAGGACCCGCTGGGCACCCTCAACCCCAGCCGTACGGTCGGCGCGACGATCGGCCGCCCGCTGCGCCTGCACCGGCGCGCCACCCGCGCCCAGACCCCCGCCCGCGTCCTGCACCTCCTCGAACAGGTCGGCCTGCCCGCCCACTTCGCCGGCCGCTACCCCCACGAACTCTCCGGCGGCCAGCGCCAGCGCGTCTCCATAGCCCGCGCGCTGGCCGCCGACCCCGACGTGCTGGTCTGCGACGAGGTGACCTCCGCGCTCGACGCCCGGACCGCCACGGCGATCATGGACCTCCTCGAAGACCTCCGCGAGAGGCGCGGCCTGGTGCTGATCCTCATCAGCCACGACCTCCACCTCATCGCCGACCGCACCGACTCCCTCCTCGTCCTGTCCGCCGGCCACGCCATCGAGTCCGGCCCCACCGCGCGGCTCTTCGCCTCCCCGTCCCACCCGGTGACCGCGGCACTGGTGTCGGGCGCGGCACAGCCGGCGTGACGCCGGGCCCAAACTCCTATTCAAGTTTGACTAGGGCCTCTACGGGCTATACCTTCCCTCGCGTAGTCAAACTTGACGAGTCTCTGTGAGGAGTCCGCGTGACCTTTCTGCCCGACACCGGGTACATGGCGACCGACGAGGACCGCGCGAGCCTGGACGCCTGGTTCGCCGAGTACGACGCCCAGAGCGGACAGCGCAACGTGGAGCGCATGGCCGACATGGCGGTGTTCCCGCTCAACCTCGTGAGCGACGACGCGGCCGGCAACGGCCGTTCGGCGCAGTGGGACCGGGCGCAGTTCGTCACGACGATGACGCAGGTGATGGGCGACGGAAGCGAGGACATCACCTTTGAGTCCACCCGGACGCCCGTCTTCCTCTCGCCCGCCATGGCCGTGGTCTTCACGGACTCGACGATGACCGTGGAGGGCCGGACCCAGCAGCTGCGCTACGCCGACATCCTGATCCGGCGGGACGGGACATGGGCGTTCCAGACCATGATCCAGGGCGGCTGGGGCGACAACCTGTAGCGCCGCCGCCGGGACTTTGGTCGCTGCGTGTCGCGACGAAAGGCGGTGTCCGCGCCGGACGGGCCCGCCTAACGTGGCCGCGTGACAGGTGTGGAAGGCATGGACCGCCCGGAGCGGGCCCGTCGGGCACCGGCGGCGAGGCTGCGCGCGGCGACCCGGCGGATGGCGGACCCGGTCAGGGCGCTCTTCGAGCCCGGCATGTGGTCCCCCGGGCGCATCGTGGGGGAATCGCTGCTCGCCGTGGGGCTGGGGGTGCTGGCGGCGGGCATCGAGGTGCTGGACGCCGGTGGCCCCGTACGCATCCTCGCCGTCGCGCTGGCCACGGCCCTGCTGTCACTGCTGCGCCGGGTGCTGCCCGCGACCGTACTGCTGGCGACCGCCGCCGGCTCGGCCGAGTTCGGCGGCCTCGCCCCGCTGGTCCTGGTCGCCGCCTGGTCGGCCGGTCGGCGGATCGACGGGGTCGGCCGGGCGACCGGCACCTTCGCCCTCGCCTTCGTCCTCACCCTCGGCCTGACCGTGCTGTGGGAGCTGCCGGGCCTCTCGCCGGCGCTCCTGATCATGGTCGCCCTGTCGTCGCTGGTCCTGGTGGTCGTGCCCGGCCTCGCCGGCCGCTACTGGTCGCAGCGCCGCACCCTGGCGGACACCCTGCGGGAGTACCACGCCCACCTGCTGCGCGAACGCGAGATGATCGCCGGACAGGCCCGGATAAGGGAGCGCCAGCGCATCGCGCAGGACATGCACGACAGCCTCGGCCACCAGCTCGCGCTGATCGCCGTGCACACCGGCGCCCTGGAGGTGGACCGCGAGCTGACCGGGCGGCAGCGGGAGGCCGTGGGCGTGCTGCGGGAGGCCTCGGTGGCCGCGATGCACGAACTGCGCGAGGTGGTGGGGCTGCTGCGGGACGGCACGGAGGCCCCCGGGCAGGGCGGCACGTCCCATGCCCTGGAGGCCATAGGGGAGGAGGACGCCAAGGCGGCGTCGCGCGGGGTGGCCGGCATCGAGGGCCTGGTGGGCGCGTCCCGGGGTGCGGGCACGGCCGTGGAGCTGCGCCGCTCGGGCGAGGCGCGGCCACTCGCCCCCACGGCCGATCACGCGGCGTACCGCATCGTCCAGGAGGGCCTGACCAACGTCCACAAGCACGCCCCGGGCGCCTCGATCACCGTCGAGCTGCGGTACGAGCCGGACTCGCTGGTCGTGGAGGTCATGAACGGCCCCGCCCCCGCGGCCGCGGACAGCGGCCGCAGTGTGGTGAGCGGCGGCCAGGGGCTCACCGGCCTCGGGGAGCGGACCCGGCTCGTCGGCGGCATGGTGCACGCGGGCCCGACCGCGGACGGCGGCTTCCGGCTGGCGGGCGTGCTGCCGTACACCTCGCCGGAGGGCGGGGCGGCGGGCCGCGCGCCCAGGAGCACGGCGACGACGTTCGTCGGGCCGACGAGCGACTTCCGGCAGCAGATCCCGGCGGGCTCCCTCGGCGAGGGTGATCCGGTCGACTACGGGATCGGTCTGCCGAAGGAGCTGGTCAGGGCGATGAGCCGGAACAAGAGGCGAAGGGGCCTGGCCGTCGGCTGCGGGGCGGTGGCCGCGATCACCGCGCTGGTGGTGCTCGCCGGGGTCGTCGCGGTGTTCCTCGCGGGCGAGACGGACCGGTCCGTGATCGACCCGAAGGAGTACGACGCGGTGAAGGTGGGCCAGTCGGAGTCCTCCGTCCGCGGCCGGCTGCCCGAGGGGGACTCGTTCCTGACCGAGAACCTGGAGGAGGGTGCGCCGCCCGTGCCCAAGGGGGCGAAGTGTCTCAGCCTGGGGTCCACGGAGATCGGCAGCAGCTGGGACAGGGACCCCGTCTTCCGCTTCTGCTTCAAGGACGGAAAGCTGATCGAGAAGAAGTCTTTCGAGGTCAAGTCGTAACCGCGGAGGGGTCGCCGGGACGTCCGGGCGGCGGTTGGATCGGGGATGATGGCGAGCGGCCGCAGGAAGGACCGCTCAAGAGCGCGCAGGAGAGTCGTGATCAGGGTTCTCGTCACGGATGACGAGCCGCTCATTCGGGCGGGCATCAGGATGATCCTCACCTCGGCCGAGGACATCGACGTCGTCGCGGAGGCGGCCAACGGCCGCGAGGCGGTCGAGCTGGCCCGGGCCCAGCGCGTGGACGTCGTACTGCTCGACATCCAGATGCCGGTCATGGACGGGCTGACCGCCCTGGGCGAACTCCGCCGGACCGTCCCCGAAACACGGGTGCTGGTCCTGACGACGTTCGGGGACCAGCAGAACGTGCTGCGCGCCCTGACCGAGGGCAGCGCGGGCTTTCTGCTCAAGGACTCGGCGCCCGCGGAGCTGATGCGCGCGGTGCGGGCCGCCGCGGCCGGCGACGCCTATCTGTCGCCGGGCGCCACCCGCCACGTCGTGGACTCCCTCGCCTCCGGCGTGGCCGGCCGCCGCGCCGAGCAGGCCCGTCGCAGGCTGGAGACGCTGACGGAACGGGAGCTGGAGGTCCTGGCGCTGCTGGGCGAGGGCCTCTCCAACGCGGACGCGGGCGCCCGGATCCACATGAGCGAGGCCACGGTGAAGACGTATGTGAGCCGCATTCTGGCCAAGCTGGGCTGCGAGAACCGCGTACAGGCCGCACTCCTGGCCAGGGACGCCGGCCTGGGCACCTGACGACCCCCGGCCACGGTCCGCCGGCGCCGCCCGCGGCGGGCCCGCCGGCGGTGGCCTCCTCGCCCGCGGCCCGCACCCCGGCCGCGGGTGCCCACCCGACCCCGTCGGGTCCGCCAACTCCCCCCACGCAGCGCACAGTTCACCTTCACGCATCCAGGGCCTGCCGCCCTGGCGACAGAAAGCCGACCATGCCTGGATTCCGCACGCCACGCACCACGTCACTGCTCTCCGCCACCCTGCTGCTCGGCCTCACCGCCACCGCCTGCGCCCCCGACAAGGCCGCCTCCGGCCACGCAACACCCTCTGCCTCTTCCTCCTCTTCCTCCTCCCCGACGGCCGCCGCACTGCCGGCCGCGCTCACCTCCCAGAAGCTCGACTGGCGGCCGTGCCCGGCGCCGTCCACCGCCCAGGGCGGCGGCAAGGCACCCGGCAAGCTGGCGGACGGCACGGCCTGGGAGTGCACGGACCTGAAGGCGCCCCTGGACTACGCCAAGCCCGCCGGCGACACCATCGACGTCGCGCTGATCCGCGCCAAGGCCGAGAGGGGCGGCAAGCGGATCGGCTCCCTGGTCTTCAACTTCGGCGGACCGGGCGCCTCGGGCGTGGCCACGCTGCCGCAGTACACCGCGGCCCAGTCGCTCCGCTCGCGCTACGACCTGGTCAGCTTCGACCCCCGGGGCGTCGGCGACAGCGCGGGTGTGACCTGCCTGAGCGACAAGGAGCTCGATGCGCAGCGCGCCCTGACCACCGATCCGGAGGAGACGGCCGAGCAGAGCAAGCAGGCCGCGGCGGCCTGCCAGAAGCGCTCCGGCAAGCTGCTGCCGCACGTCGGCACCCAGAGCGCGGCCCGCGACATGGACCTGATACGCCAGGTCCTGGGCGATGCCAAGCTCAACTACTTCGGCATCTCCTACGGCACCGAACTCGGCGGCGTCTACGCCCACTTGTACCCCAAGAACGTGGGACGCACGGTCCTGGACGCCGTGGTCGACCCGACCCAGGACCCGGTACAGAAGTCCCTGGGCCAGGCGAAGGGCTTCCAGCTGGCGCTGGACAACTACCTCTCCGCCTGTGCCGCCACACCCGGCTCCTGCCCCTTCCCCAGCGCCGAGGACGGCCACCGCCGGATCGCCGCACTGCTCGCGAAGATCCGCAAGCACCCGCTGCCGGCCACCGGCGGGCGCAAGCTCACCGAGGGGCAGGCGATCATCGGCATCGCCGCGATGCTCTACTCCAAGGAGGCCTGGGCGATGCTGTCGGCCTCGCTCGCCGAGGCGGAGCAGGGCCGCGGCGACACCCTTCTGACGGTGGCCGACAACTACAGCGGACGGGACGACCGGGGCCGCTACAACAACATGCAGGTCGCCAACGCCGCGATCAGCTGCGCCGACACCAAGCAGCGCAGCACGCCCAAGGACGTGCGGGCCGTCCTGCCGAAGTTCCGCAAGGCCTCGCCGGTCTTCGGTGAGCTGACCGCGAAGGGCCTGCTGAGCTGCACCGGTTGGCCGGTCACCGGCAAGAGCGACACCCCGGAGGTCTCGGCGCCCGGCGCCGCCCCCATCGTCGTCATCGGGAACGCGGGCGACCCGGCGACCCCCGTCGCGGGCGCGCGGAAGATGGCCCACAAGCTCGGCAAGGGGGTAGGGGTGCTGCTCACCGTCAAGGGCGAGGGCCATGGCACGTACGGCGTCAACCAGTGCGCCACCAAGGCCGTGGACGGCCATCTGCTCGACGGCAAGGTCCCGGCGGACGACACGGTCTGCTCCTGACCAACCTGCCGTGCGCGGGCGGTTTGCGGGCTGAGCGGGCCCGAGCGGTGTGGCCGAATCACCACGCACCGCCGGGGTCCGCGGCCGACCGCACCGTGGGCCGTGGCAGCGGACAGGTACGGTTTGGCCATGGATGTTTCCGGAGCGAGTGCCGCCGATGTGAACACCAGGCCGCCGGCGGTCATCAAGGCCGCCGCGCGCCAACTGCTGGCGAAAGCGGGCGCCGCGGGGCTGTCCCTGGAGGCCGTCGCGGCGGGGAGCGGTCTTGCCGTCGCCGAGGTGGCGGCCGTCTTCCCGCATCGGGACGACCTGCTGACCGCGCTGATCATCGATGCCTACAACGTGTCCGGCGCCGCGATGGAGCAGGCCGATCAGGCCGCCAGGGACGCCTCGGCGCCGGCGGGCGCGCGGCTGCTCGCGGCGACCCGCGCGCTGCGGCAGTGGTCCTTCGACAACCCCGCCGAGTTCACGCTGATCTACGGCTCACCCGTGCCGGAGTACCACGCACCGCAGGACACGGTGCCGCCCGCCGCGCGCACCCCCGAGGTGCTGGCCGGCATCCTGCGTGCGGCGCTGGAGGCCGGTGAACTCACCCCGCCCCGGCGGACGTTCCCCGGGCCGTCGCTGCTCCGGCCGGAAGCCGTGGAGCTCTTCGGCGGCGCGCCCGAGGCACCGTTCTCGGACATCATCGAGCGCGGCATCGTGCTGTGGAGCAATCTGATCGGGCTCCTGGTGTTCCAGGTCTTCAGCCGCACCCACGACAGCGTCCGGGACGAGGTCGCCTTCTTCGACTTCGCCATCGCCGTGGCGGCCGAAAGCATCGGGCTCGTGGTTCCGTTGGGGGAGAACCACGACGAGGGCGTCAGCGCCGACTAGGGCGAGAACACCGACCAGGCCGTTCGCCGGGTGCGCGCACGGCGGGGGATCAGGCCGTGAACACCACCAAGACACTCTGCTTCGTCATCGCGGCGCTCTCGTCGTACGCCGCGCTCGTCTACCGGTTGTGCCAAGTAAGGCGCAGCTGGCGGGACACCGCCTACCGCACACTGGTGATCACTCTGCTGCTGCAGTGCCTCACCTTCACCATGGGCGCCATCGCCATGGGAAGCGGGCGCTTCCTGGGCGTCGGCAACCTCGCCATCCTGGTGATGCACCTATCGGCGGTCGCCTTCTGCGTCAGCTCGCAGATCATCCTGCTGCGCTGGGCGACCACCGCCGAGGAGGCGGTACGCAAGACCCGCTACTGGGTGATCACCGGCATCGCCCTCAACGTGCTTCTGGTGGCGCTCTTCCTCGTCGCCGACGGCCCCGGCCGGCCGGCCACGGACTTCAACACGGGCAGCGGCCAGCCGCTGGTCCTCACCTACCTCCTGGTCTTCATCGTCTCCCAGGCGGCCCCGTGCGTCACCATCTTCCGCCAGTGCGGCCCCTACGCCCGTATGACCGGCAAGGCCTCGCTGCGACAGGCGCTGCGGCTGCTCTCCGTCGCCGCGGTGGTCCTCTTCCTCTACTGCACGGCCAGGACGGTCAACATCCTGACCGCCGCGTTCGGCATCGACATCGGCGTCTGGCAGCTCGCCTCCAACGTCTTCAGCGCGGCGGGCATCGCCACCCTCTCGCTCAGCCTGACCATCTCCTCCTGGGGCTCCTCGGCCGCCAAGCTGCTGGAGTGGGCGCGCAGTTACCGTTCCTACCGTGCCCTCTACCCGCTCTGGCGGGACCTGTACGAGTCCTCCCCGGACATCGTCCTGGAGCCGCCCGGCGCCGCGGTCTCCGACCTCAACTACCGCCTCCACCGCCGGGTGATCGAAATCCGCGACGGATGGCGGGACCTGCGGCCCTACATCGAGCGCTCCGCCCACGGTGCGGGCGGTGCGGAGCCCGGGACGAGCGACGAGTCCCGGCAGGCGTTCGCCGAGGCGGCGCAGATCCGTCAGGCACTGGACGCCAAGCGCATCGGCACCATCCCCGACGACAACAAGGACGCCGGCGACTTCGACGACCGCGATACGGACAACTTCACCGCGGAGGTCGCATGGCTCACCCAGGTCGCAGCCGCCTACCGTAGACTCGGTAAGGCGAGTTGAGAGCTCCCGCCCGGTCTGTCCCCCGTCAGACCGGGCGGGTTTTCCCTTTTCCCCCGTGCTCTCCCCCGATGGTTCCCCCGTTCCCCCGTGGGTCCCCGTTTCCCCCGTGGATCCCCCGTGGTTCCCCGTTCCCCCGTTCCCCCGTTTTCCCTGTCGTGGCCGGGCGGGTGTGTCCCGCCCGGCCCGGTCTGGCCCGACCCTTCCCCCGACGGCCGGGCCAGGCCGACATGGCCGGCAACCAACTCGGCTACCCCCGTAAGCGAAGTTAGCTGACAGCTATCGGCGAGGTCCACGTTGGCGGAGCACGGCCCGATTGTCAACTGACAGCTAATCTGCGAAACTGACGGTTAGCCGAGGGCAATGCCAAGGAGGTGACGGGAGGGAGATTCGCAATGTCCGAGACTGACGACCGGCCCATGCTGGCAGTGCGTCTGGACAACCTCTTCAAGACGGTTCGTCCCAAGGGAAAGCACTGGACCAACGCCGAGGTGGCGGAGGAGCTGAAACGGGCCAGCCCCGAACTCAAGGTCGGGGGTGTGTATCTGTCGCAGTTGCGGACGGGCAAGCGCTCCAATCCCTCACCCGACCTGCTGGCCGCGCTGGCGCGCTTCTTCGGCGTATCGGTGGCCTACTTCTTCGACGACAAGGTCGCCGAGTCGGTGCTCAGCGAGGTCGCCGCCATCGAGGCGCTGCGACAGGCGGGCGTCCGCTCCGTGGCGATGCGGGCGGCCGGGATGAAGAGGGAGAACCTCCAGGCCATCACGGCCATCATGGACCAGTACCGCCAGATGCAGGGCCTGCCTCCCGTCACCGACCCCTCCGAACCGGAGTAAGGGGCACGGGGGAGTGAGGGGCGCGAGGAGGGGCCGTTCAGGCGATCAGGACCGTCGCAGCCAGCTCAAGAAGCTCCGCAAGGCCGGCGCACAGCGGATCGCCGCACTCGACCTGCCGGAGGCGGCCGATGTGGCCGAACTCTGCCGCTACCTCGGAGAGGTCCGCGACCGCCCGATCACGCTGGTCCCGATGCAGATGCCCGCCACGTCGCACCCCTGCGGCATGTGGGTCGCCGCACGCGACGAGGACCTCATCTTCTACGACGCCAACACGACCAGCGCGCATCAGGAGCACATCATCTTGCACGAGCTGGGCCACATCATCTGCTGCCATCGCGGGGCGGGTTGGCTGGACGAGGCGAGCGCCCGCCTGCTGTTCCCCAACCTCGACCCCGATCTCGTGCGTGACATGCTCCTGCGCGCGACCTACGACGACGTCCAGGAACAGGAAGCGGAGATCATCGCCTATCTGCTCTCCCAGCGGATGGGCAGCGCCGAGGAACGGCACGGCCCGCCCCCGGCAGGGGAGGCCGGCGACGACGCCGAAGCCGGGAAGAACGCCATGCTCAGCCGGATCGAACGCACCCTGATCTGACATGAGGCACTCATCGCGCGGCCGCCGCCACCTCCTCCGCCAGGATCGACACCGCCCGTCGGATGTCGTCCTCGCGGTGCTCGCCGGTGACGAAGAACCGCAGCCGCGCGAGCCCCTCCTCCACGGCCGGGTGGAAGATCGGATCGGCGATGACCCCGCGGTCGTAGAGCCGGTCCGCGACGCGCAGGGTCCGCGCCGAGTCGCCGAGGACACAGGGCACGATCGGGCTGTGGGCGCTGGGGCCCGTATCCAGACCGGCCGCGGCGGCCAGAGTGAGGAACAGCTCCGAGTTGCGCCGCAGTGTGCGCACCCGCTGCGGCTCCGCGGTGATCAGCTCGGTGGCGGCCAGCGCCGCCGCCGCGTTGGCCGGGGTCAGTCCGACGCTGTAGACGAAGCCCGGCAGCGTGTGCCGCAGCCACCGCACCATCCGGGCCGAGCCGCCCAGGTAGCCGCCGCAGCTGGCGAAGGCCTTGGACAGGGTGCCCATCCACAGATCCACATCGGACCGGTCGACGCCGAAGAACTCACCGACGCCGCGGCCGCTCTCGCCCACGGTGCCGATGCTGTGCGCCTCGTCGACCATCAGCAAGGCGCCGTGGCGCTTCTTCAGCTCGACCACGGCGGGCAGGTCGACGAGGTCCCCGTCCATGCTGTAGGCGCCCTCGACGGCGATCAGCACCCGCCGGAACCGGGACCGGTTGAGCCGCAGGATGTGGTCCAGCTGGCCGGTGTCGGCGTGGGCGAACGGGCGCCGTGCCGCACCGGACAGCGCACAGCCCTGAAGGATGCTGTCGTGCGCGAGCGCATCGTGCACCACGAGGTCCCCCGCGCCGACGAGGTGCCCGATCGCGGTGACATTGGTGGCATGGCCGCTCACCAGCGCCAGGCAGTCGCCGACGCCGAGGAAGCCGGCCAGCGCCCGCTCCAGCCGTACGGTCAGCTCCCGTTCGCCGGAGAGCGCCCGGCTCGCGGAGACCGATGTCCCGTACCGTTCGACGGCCTGGTGCACGGCCTCGTTGACCGCCGGATGGCCCGAGAGCCCCAGGTAGTTGTAGCTGCCGAAGGACAGGTACGGCCGGCCGTCGATGACGGTCGTGTCGCGGATGTTGCCCTGGTGGACCCGGAAGTACGGGAAGTCGGCACCACTGCCGGTGATGGCGCTCAGCCGCTCCTCGAACTGCCGCACCTCCGGGAAGTCATCGACGCACGCGGTCTCGGCGCCCCGCGCCGGCGGCACCTTCGCGGGAAGGGGCGCGGCGGGGGCCGGCGGCTCCGTGAGGTGCACGGCGACCAGGGCGGTCAGCTGCTCGATGGTGAGGTGGGGCGAGAAGATCTCCTCGGTGCGGAAGCCCGGTATCCGTTTGCCGATGCCGAACTCCAGCTCCTGCAACATCAGGGAGTCGAAGCCGAGATCGGACACCAGCGCCATCCGCGCGCTCAGGTCGGAGAGCGGGAAGACGCCGGTCCGCGAGACCTCTTCGAGCACGAGGGACGCGGCGGTCGCGCCACCGTCCCGCGGCGCCGCGGAGGGCGCCCCGGGCGGGTCCGGCGGTCCGGGCGGGGCCGCCGCTCCCGGCCGGTCCTCCGGCTCGCGGGCCGTCTCGTCCACCGCCCAGTGGTGGCGCGGGGCGAGCGGACTCGGCGGCAGGGTGCAGGGGGGCATGCGCCCCTGCACGGGACGAAGCCCCGTACCGGTGACGGCGCGCTCCGCGAGGTGGGCCAGCGCGGCCGTACGCTCCCCGGCGGACAGCGCGCCCGGCACCGGCACCGCGGCCTCCGGCGGCTCACCGGGCGGCACCGTGCCGGCCAGCTGCCCGGGCCCGAGCTCTCCGGTACGGCCCGCGGCCACGGCGTCGGCCGCTGCCGTCAGCTTTCCGACGGCGTCGGCGGCGTCCTGTGCCACCAGGGCGAGCCGTTCCGTGAAGGGGGCCCGGCGGGCAAGTGTGTCCGCCACGCGGGCCAGCGGCGGCCGGTCGTCGGCGAGGGTGTGTGCCACGTCCCGGGCGTAGCGGGCCAGCCCGGCCCGGTCGCGGGCGCTGAGTACGAGCAGCTGCGGCCCGCGGTCCGGGGCGGGCCGGGCCTGTGCCGTGGTGCACTCCTCCAGCACCAGATGGGCGCCGGTGCCGCCGAAGCCGAAGGCGCTCACCCCCGCCCGGCGCGGCTGCCCGGAGTCCGGCCATCGGGCCGGTGCCGTCGGGACGGTCAGCCGCGCGGCGTCGAGCCCGGCGCGGTCGCCCAGCGCGAACTCCGGCTGCGGCGGTATCAGGCCCCGGTGGACGGCCAGGACGGTCTTGATGAGCCCGGCTATCCCGGCGGCGTTGAGCGAGTGCCCGACCACCGCCTTGACCGCCCCGAGGTAGGCGGGGGCACCCCGCGCACCGCGCAGTTCGCGCAGCACACCGACCTCGACCGGATCGCCGACCGTGGTCCCGGTGCCGTGCGCCTCCAGGTAGCCCACCGCGTCCGGGGCCAGGCCCGCATCGCGGTAGGCCCGGCGCAGCGTCCGGAGCTGACCGGCCGCCTGGGGCTGCATCCCGCCCTGCACGGTGCCGTCGTTGGCCGTGCCCACGCCCCGGATCACGGCGTAGACCCGGTCGCCGGCCGCCAGCGCATCGGCCAGCGGCCGCAGCACCAGCACCCCGGCGCCCTCTCCCAGGACGAAGCCATCGGCGTCCGCGCCGAACGGCAGGCATCTGCCGCTGCGCGAGATGGCGCCGATCCGGCACAGCCCCACCAACAGGTCGGGGGTGAGCATCAGTTGGGCGCCACCCGCCAGCGCGATCCGGCACCGGCCCGCGCGCAGTGCGAAGACGGCGTTGGCCACCGCCATCAGCCCGCCCGAACAGGCCGAATCCAGCGCATAGCTCTCGCCGTGCAGATCGAAGACCGAACTGACCGTGTTGGGGCCCATGTTGAGCAGCAGCCCGGCCACGGAGGTGCCGTGCAGCCCGTCGACCGCGCGGACCGTCTCCAGCCAGCGGGGATCGCCCGACGGCGCGCCGAACTCGCCGCCGGCCAGCTGACGCATCCGGATCTGCAGGGTGCTGATCTCGCGATAGCCGCTCTCGGTGAGCGAGGTGATCACCGAGGTCTCCTCGCGGTCGAAGCCCTCGGCCTCCCACCCCGCGTCCTGGATCGCCTCCCGTGCCAGGTCGATCAGCAGCCGGTGCTGGGGGTCCATCGAGCGGGCCCGCCGCGGCGGAATGCCGTAGTGCACCGCGTCGAAGTGGCCCACGTCCGGCAGCAGCGCCATGGTGTCCGTATAGGCCGCGGACGCATCACGGAAGTTGTCGCTGAGGAAGGCCGCGCTGCGCCATCGCGAGTCCGGGACGGTGGAGAACTGCGCCTGCGGATCCGTGAGCAGCCGCCAGTACGCGTTGACATTCGGCGCCCCCGGGAACCGGCAGGACATCCCCACGACGGCGACGTCATCACGCCGCGCTCCCGCGGAGCCGGCCAGGGATTCGTTGCCCGTCACGGCTGTCACCCGGCGGTGGCCGATCGGTCACGCCACCACTCGACCGTCGCCTTGATCTGCTCGTCGACGGGCGTGGCCCGTACCGCGAACTCGGCCTCGTAAGCCCGCGCATCGACGACGAACGGCCGGTCGAACTGGTAGCGGATCTCCTTCAGTTCGCGGATCAGCGGGGAGAGCAGCGACACCACGCCCAGCACGGCCGGAGACAGCCGGCGCACCGCGACCGGCCCCGTTCCCGACTGGGCGGCGAGGCGGTCGACCATCTCCCGGGTGGACAGGGCGGGCTCCGTCGGGACGTGCCAGGCCCGGCCCCAGGCCCGTTCCTCGCCGGCCACCTCGACCAGGGCCGCGGCCACGTCGGGGAGGTAGGTCCAGCTGTGCGGGGCGTCCGGATCGCCGAGCGCGGAGACCGGCTTGCCGCGCAGCAGCCGCGGTATGACCCGCGCGGCCAGATGCCCGCCGTCGGTCACACCGGGCCCGAAGAAGTCCGAGGCCCGCACCTCGACCGCCTTGATGCGGCCCTCCTCGTGCAGCCCCCGCGCCTGCTCCCACACGGCGGCACGCACCCGCCCCTTGGTGCCGGTCGCCGCGAGCGGCAGATCCTCGGTCATCGGACCGTCCACCGGTCCGTAGCCGTAGAGATTGCCCAGCATGACCAGCACGGCCCCGGTCGCCTCGGCCGCCGCGCAGACCGACGAGGCCAGCGACGGCCAGGTGCTCGCCCAGCGGTGGTAGGGCGGCGCGGCACAGCTGTAGATCGCGGCAGCGCCCTGCACCGCCTCGATCAGCCGCGCGCGGTCCGTAGCGTCCAGCGCGACGTGCTCGATGCCGGGCTCCGCGCTGCGGCCCGACGTGGTGATGACCCTTACCGAATGGCCCTTTTCGACCAGCAGTCGAGCGGTGGCCGCGCCGGCGGGCCCGAATCCTATGACGACATGAAGGCTCACGGGCGCACACTAGCGCGGGTGTACAGGGTGCTTGTGTCAGATGAGCCAGCGGTGTTCCACGCACCGGCTGGATGCCCATGGTTTCGGCCACCCGTCATACCCGGCCGTTCCGGGCAGGGGATGCCGGGTCCGGACGGGTGCGGACTTCCGCACGTGAAGGCCGTAAAGGGAAGGAGAACGAGGTGCTGGAGCGACTGAACGAGGCCCTGGACCACATCGAGTCGCATCTCGACGAGCCGATCGAGGTGCGGGATCTGGCGCGGATCGCCATGACGTCGGAGTACCACTTCCGCCGGATGTTCTCCACGCTGGCCGGGATCTCGCTGTCGGAGTACATCCGGCGCAGACGGCTCACCGTCGCGGGGGCCGAGGTGCTCGCCGGGGAGCGGACGCTGCTGGAGATCGCGGTGCGCTGCGGCTACGGCTCGGGGGAGGCGTTCGCGCGGGCGTTCCGGGCCGTGCACGGTGTGGGGCCGGGCGAGGCCCGGCGTACGGGCGCTGCGCTGCGCTCCCAGCCGCGGATGACCTTCCGGCTCATCATCGAAGGGAGCGGCAGCATGCGCTACCGCGTAGTGGAGAAGGAGCAGTTCCGGGTGGTCGGGAAGAAGGTCCGTGCCCCGCTCGTCCACGAGGGCGTGAACCCGACGATCGCCGACTTCCTCCGGAGCATCGACCAGGAGACGACACGGCGCATCACGGCACTGTCCGACCAGGAGCCGGAGGGGATCGTCGGGGTGAGCGACGACCTCGACCCGAGCCGGTCCGAGGGGACCGAACTCGACTACTACCACGGTGTGGTGACCCGGTCGGGAAACGTTCCGGAAGACCTGGACGCGCTCACGGTCCCCGCGGGGACCTGGGCCGTCTTCGAGAACTCCGGGCCGTTCCCGCAGGCCCTCCAGTACCTGTGGCGGGACGTGTTCACGCAGTGGTTCCCGTCCAACCCGTACCGGAGCAGGCCGGGGCCCGAGCTCCTGCGCACCCGCCTGTCGCAGGACGCGACCCGGGCGGACGCGGAGCTGTGGATCCCCGTGGAGCGGACCACGGTCTGAGCGGACGGCACGCGGAGCACCTGCCGCCCCGCCCGCCCCGGGGTCAGCGCGGGGCGGCGAGGTCCTGGGTCCACCAGGGGCCGCCCGCACCGTGCACGACACCGATGCCGACCGCGGTGAACCGGCAGTTGAGCAGGTTGTCCCGGTGCATGGCGTCGCTCATCCAGTCGCCCACCGCCGCGGCGGCCGTACGCGGGCCGCGGTCGAGGTTCTCGCCCCAGCTGCTCCACGGGTATCCGGCCGCGGTGATCCGCTCGTCGGGCCCGGTGCCGTCCGGCGTGTCGTGCGCGTAGAAGCCGCGTGCCGCCATGTCGGCGGAGTGCCGCTGGGCCGCGGCGTGCAGCCTGCGGTCTCTACGGAGCGGACCGCACCCGGCCTCTGCCCGCCGGAGGTTGACCAGCGCGATGGCCTGTGCCTCCAGGTCGGGCGGGGTGGGCGACGGGGTGGGGGTCGTCGGTGAGGCGGACGGGGTGGGCGAGGTGCGGGCGCTGGTGCGCGACGGTGCCGGTGTGGGCGTGGGACGGGGCGCCGGTGTGGCGGTGGCGACGGTGGGTGCCGCCTTCGGCTCGGCCCGGTGCTCGTTCCCCGGCGTGCCGCGAGACCACCAGAGCGCGGCGAGGACGGCAACCGCGAGTGCCGCGGCCCCCGCGACCGCCGCGCCCTTGACGCCCCGGCGCGGCGGGGCCGGGATGCCTGATGTGCCTGACGTGCTTGATGCGCTCGATCCGCTCGATGCGTCCGGTGCGCCCGGTGCGCCCGGTGCGCCCGGTGCGCTCGATGCGGTCGCGGTGGTGGGGGCGGTCGCGGCGGTGGGGGTGTGCAGGACGGTGGGCGGGGTGAGGTGTGCGGGCAGCGGCAGCAGGGCGAGGCCGGCCAGCAGCCCCTCGGCGGGCAGAAGGTCGTTCCAGTGCCCTGAGCAGTCGCCGCACCGGCGGGCGTGGCGGGCTATGCGTTTGCGCCACAGGGCGCAGGGCTCGTTGTCCCACGTGGCGGTCAGCTGGGCGAGTTCGGGGCACGGGGGATGCGCCGCGAGCGCGCGGACGACCACACGTCCGGCCGCGAGCTGCTGCTTCATCCGCTGCACACGGACCGCCGTATGCCGCGCACCGCTGCCGATGGCGTCGGCGAGTTCCGCCCTGCTGATCTCCCCGGCGGCCTCCAGCCACCACAGGGAGAGCAGGGCCCGGTCTCCGTCGTCCAGCCAGCGGGTGGCCGCGGCGACCTCACGGCGCTGGCCGGTCAGCCCGAGTTTCAAGATGGTCAGGTCCGCGAAGTCGGCGGCCCGGTCGGCCTGTTCGGGCGTCTGGTCCAGGCCGACGACGGGGGCCTTGTGGTGGACGGTCCAGCGGCGCCGTACCTGGTTCATGGCGATCGCCACCAGCCACGAACGGAAGGAGGCCGGCTCGCGGAGATCCGCCAGCGACTCCAGGACGCGCAGCATGGTCTCCTGCACCACGTCGTCGACGTCCGCGTGGCCGTCCAGCGCTCTGCCCACGACGTTGTAGATCAGCGGCAGGTACGCGGCGACCAGTTGCTCCCGGGCATCTTTGTCCCCGGCCTTGGCAGCCTCGACGGTCGCCGTACCGCTCTCCTGCTTCACGCCTCTTCGGTCCTGTTCATCCGTGTGCACGTCCATGGCCCCCGCCTCAGGTGACCTGTCGGGCTCAGCGGGATAACAGAAAACCTACGGTGCGCCCGTTCCACCGCCATGCCCCAGCCCCGGCCCATCCCTCGGCGCACATCCCCGGCCAGGCCCACGCGCGGCCTACCGGGCCCCTCCGGCCCGCTCGGACCTGCCCGAACCCCCCGATCACTTTTCTCGCCCGAACTTTTCGTTATCCGGCACCGCGACCGGGGTCTCCCTCCTACGGACCGCCTGCACCGGCGGACCGTACGGACCCACATCCCCCACAGGCCACGGCTCCAGGTCCCCGCGGCCGCACAGGAAACGGACCCATGAACCACACCCTCGACGACGACAACCTCTGGTCGGCCCAGCGCGACGAGACGCCCACCGGGACCGACGACCACCGCACCGGCGAGCCCGCCTCCCACCGCCGTTCCGCCAAGCCCCGGCCCGGCGGCCGGCACGGGCGGACCGCCGGATCCCACCGCGCCGCCACCGGCCGTCCGCGCCCCCGGCGGAAGACCACGCTGCTGGCGGTGACGGCCGCGCTCGCCGTGGGCTGCTGCTCCCTGGTGCTCATACGTCCCGGTTCCGGCCCCGACGGATCCGACCAGTCGCTCGCGGCGAACCGCTCCGTACCGGCACCGCCCACGGCGACCGCCGCCACCCCCTCGGCATCGCGCAGCGCCGCCCCCTCGCCCCGCCGCAAGGAGGCGGCGACCGCCCGCTCCGACGCCGAACGGCACCGCAAGCGGCACACACCCCAGCGGCCGCGGAAGGCCCGCCCCGAGAGCGGCTCAAGCGGCTCAAGCGGCTCGACGACCGCCGGGAACACGACGCCCCGCACCTCCCGCACCGGATCCGGGACGGGTACCACCACCCCCGCCGGACCGCGGGCCGCGACCGGCACCGCCGCGCAGTTCGCCCAGAAGGTCGTCGACCTGGTCAACGCCCAGCGGGCCCAGCACGGTTGCGGTCCGCTCACCGTCGACCCCCGGGTGCAGCGCGCGGCACAGGGGCACTCGGACGACATGGCCGCCCGCAACTACTACGAGCACAACTCGCCGGAGGGCGTCGACCCCGGGACCCGTATGACCAATGCCGGATTCCAGTGGGGCAGCTGGGCCGAGAACATCTTCAAGAGCCCCAAGGACCCGGCCACGGCAGTGAAGGGCTGGATGGAGAGCCCCGGCCACCGCGCCAACATCCTCAACTGCTCCTACAAATCCACCGGGGTGGGCGTCAACCTCAACTCCAACGGCCCGTGGTGGACCCAGGACTTCGCCACCCGCTCCTGACCCATGACGATCACCTGACCCAGGCCTCGTGACGGCGGTGCGTCCTTCTCAAAGGAGGAAGACCCTGACCTTTTCTCTGCAATGACGGGCGTAGCCGCTTAGCCGCGTAGCCGACAGAAAAGGGAAAGGGAGTCGATATTCCATGGGGCGCATCGTGTTTATTTGTCTGTTCCGAGTGCCTTTGGTCGAGTGTCGGCCGGGTGCGCGAACGTAAAGAGGAGTCAATCTGTGCGTAGGTCCACATTGGTCGCCACAGCGGCCGTCGTCGGCTCATTCCTCGCTGTCACGATGTCAGGTGTCGCAACGGCCGCCGAGGTTCCGGCCGGGGTGAGCGCGGTCGCGGACGGCGCCGCTGGAACGGTTTCCCAGGCCGACAGCTGGGACCCGCCCGCGGGATACGTCGGTCATTCGACCTATGCGAAGGCCACGGAGTGCGAGGCCCGGGGGAAGAAGGGAATTGCCGAGGGCACCTGGAGCGCCTATCTGTGCCACCCGATTCCCTTGGGCGTGGAAATGCCCATCTACCTCCACGGGCTGTATGTGAAGAAGTAAGGGCTCACCCTCCGGCGGTCGGGGAGTGATCGTCCGGACCGCCGGGCCGGGGCCTCATGCGGGGCCCCGGCCGCGGCCTGTCGGCCGTCGTCGACGGGGCGGGCCCCGGAATCAGGCAACGCCTGTCCGGTGCTGGGCGTTGCGGCGGCCGACGAGGAACCAGAGCAGGCACCCGAAGAAGGGCGCCACCAAGGCGAAGGCGAGCCAGACCAGCTTCATCCCGCCGGTGACGTCGGACCTGACGATGCTGAGCAGGGCGCCGAAATACAACGCGAGAACGCCGAGGGCCGCGGCACCCATGACGCAGGTGATCATGATGTCGCCCGTAGGGGCCAGGGCCATCTGCTGTGCGAGCTGTGCCTGCATCGTTCTCTCCTCTTGCTGGTGGGGGATTCTCACTGGTGGGGGGATTCTCAGAGTTCGCCGGTCGGGCCGGATGTGTGGTGACGGTGGATCCCCGTCACGCCGGGCGCTTCGCCGCCCGCAGCAGATAGAGGGCGGCCGCGGCCGGGAGCGCGGGAACGGCCAGGAGGACCGGGAGGAACGCGCCGAGACCGAAGTTGAGCGTGCCCGCGGGGACCACCCACTGCGACACCAGGAACAGCAGCGGCACGAGGGCGGCCGCCGTCCCGATCGCCTTGTCGCGGCTGCGCCACTGCGGCGCGGTCCACAGCCACCAGATCGCGCCGATCAGGGCCGGGACGCCCAGCACGGGCGCGAAGATCGTCAGGGGGCCGGTCGCCGCCAGCAGTCCCAGCAGGGCGAGGGTGCGTCCTCGGCTCACCTGCGGGGCGGGGAGCTCCTCGCCGAGTGCGGTGGCCGCGATGGTGCGCGGGTCGCCGAGGCGTGCGAGCACGGTGCGGATCTCGTCGTCGCCGGAGGCGGACTCTTCCGCGAGGGCCACGGCGATGTGCTCCTCCAGGTCGGCCAGCAGCTCGTTGCGGCGTTCCGGGCTGAGTCCGGCCGACTCACGCGCCACGGCGGCCAGGTACTTCTTCACCAGCGGGTGATCGGTGATCGTCATGGTGGTCTCCTGTCAGTCGGTGATGAAGTGGTCGACCGCGTCACGGAAGTGCGGCCAGACAGCGGTGAACTCCTTCAGCGCCGCATGCCCCGGCGGTGTCAGCTCGTAGTAGCGCCGGGGCGGCCCGCTCGGGGACTCCTGCCAGCGGGTCTCCACCAGTCCGTCACGGCGCAGCCGCGACAGCAAGGGGTAGATCGTCCCTTGGCTCGTGACCATGACGTTCACCGCGCCGAGGGTTTCGAGCAGCTCCACGCCGTAGCGCGGGCCGTCCCGCAAGATCGCAAGCACGCAGTACTCCAGCACCCCCTTGCGGAGCTGGCTCTCCGCCTTGCTGGCGACGACAGGCTTAGGCTTACCTGCAATGTCAGGTTCCATGCATTGCACAGTACCTGGTTATCTCTAGTCGTCCAAAGGTGATGTCGGTCGCTCGCCGTCCCCGCGTGGTCATGACATCGGCTTCGTGGTCATGACATCGGCTTCGTGGTCATGACATCGACTGCGTGGTCAGTCACGACATCGGCCCTGCCGGGCGCAGCAGTGAGACCAGCAACGCGGTGAACTCCGTCGCCGCCCAGGGGAGCCGACGGCCGAGCATCGTCTGCACCTGGGCTTCGCGGCGGCGGAAGACCGGGTGGTCGAGCGGTACGTAGACGACGCCTTCGGCGACCGGGTCCGGGCGCAGGCCGCCCAGGCCGCCCAGGTTGCCGACCAGCGCGATACCGCCGCCGGAGCGGACGAACTCGTACTTCGTGGCCATGGCGTCGCAGACCAGGGCCGGCCGGACGGCCAGGCCCTCCAGTTGCGCACCGGTGTCGAAGAGGTCGCGCTGGGTGGTTCCGGTCGGGGGCAGGGCGAGGGGGTACGCGCACAGTTCTGCCAGGCCGACCCGTTCCCGTCCGGCGAGCGGGTGCCGAGGCGGGACGATGGCGGCCATCGGCACCACGACGGAGCACTCCACCCGTACGTCGTGCTGCGGGCCCATCGCGTAGGTGACGGCGATGTCGGAGATCCCCTCGGCCACCCTGCGGGTCGCCTCCTGGTGGGGCACGCGGTCGAGCTGGAACGTCACATCCGGGTGGTCCTGCCGGAAGGCCGCCATCGCGTGCGGGACGAGGCGGCGTGCGAAACCCTCCGAGCAGGCCACGGTGACATTGCGGGCGTCCGCGCCGCTGCCGGTGCGCAGTTCGGTGAGGAGCGCCGAGGACTCGGCCTCGCTGCGGCGGGCATGGGCCAGCAGGCGTGATCCGGCGTCGGTCAGGGTCATTCCGCGCGGATGCCGGACGAAGAGAGGGACGCCGACCCCGGATTCGAGCTTGGCGATCTGCCGGCTGATCGCCGAGGGGGCGACCCGCAGGTTCTGGGCGGCCTCGCTCACCGCCCCCGTACGGGCGACTTCGAGAAAGTACGCCAGGCTCACCGGCACGAGCTGCATCGGACCTCCACGGGGGCTGGACGGCGGGCCGGCTGACGCCTGCGCCGGTTTGCCGAAATTAGAACGCCAGGCGCCACAAACGGCAATAGTCAGGGTGCCCAGGCGCCCTTACGCTGCTGAGCCAACACGGCACATGCCGTGCACCCGTACCTGCGCCACGCTCAGGAGTAATCGCCGGTGATCCCCGAAAACCTGGTCCAGCGAGCCGAGGAGTACGTCGACTCCGGCGCCTTCTTCGCCGATCTCAGCGCGATGGTCGCCTATCCGACGGAGAGCACCCGCCCGCAAAGTCACCTTGCCGTTAAGGCATACCTGGATGAGGTCCTCGTCCCCGCGCTGACCCAACTCGGGTGCTCCGTCGCCGAGTACGCCAACCCGGACCCCTCGGGCGTCCCGTTCCTCGTCGGCACGCGCGTCGAGTCCCCGGAGCTCCCGACGCTGCTCTGCTACGGGCACGCCGACGTGGTGGACGGCCACGCGGGCAAGTGGAGCAACGGTCGCGATCCGTGGACCCTGACCGCCGAGGGCGACCGGTGGTACGGGCGCGGGGCGGCCGACAACAAGGGGCAGCACCTGGTCAACCTCACGGCGCTGCGGCTGCTGCTGGCCGAGCAGGGGTCGCTCGGCTTCAACCTGACCTTCCTGTTCGAGACCGGTGAGGAGATCGGCTCGCCGGGCCTTGCCGCCTTCGCCGCCGCACACCGCGAGGAGCTGCGGGCCGACGTCCTGATCGCCTCGGACGGGCCCCGCCTGGACGCGACGACGCCGACGCTCTTCCTCGGAGCGCGCGGGGGCGTCAGGCTCCTGCTCGACGTCGACCTGCGGCCGGACGCGTACCACTCGGGCAACTGGGGCGGCGTCCTGCGCAACCCCGCCACCACCCTGGCCGGTGCCCTCGCGAGCCTGGTCGACGGGCACGGCCGTATCCAGGTCCCCGCACTGCTGCCGCCCCGCCTCCCGGATCAGGTGCGGGAGGCGCTCACCGGCGTCGCGGTCGGGGGCAGTCCCGGCGACCCGGTCCCCGACGAGGGGTGGGGCGAGCCCGGCCTGACCCCCGCCGAGCGGCTCTACGGCTGGAACATCCTGGAGGTCCTCGCGCTCGGCTCGGCCGACATCGACCACCCGGTCAACGCGATCCCCGGCCGGGCGCGCGCCGCCCTGCAGCTGCGGTATGTCGCCGGCACCGACGTGAGCCGGGTGCCGGAGGCCATCGCCGAGCACCTCGCCGCCCACGGCTACCCGATGGTCGACGTGACCGTCCACCACAGCTTTCCCGCCGGGCGTACGCCGCTCGACGACCCGTGGGTCGACTGGGCCAAGACGACGCTGGAGCAGGTCACCGACCAGCCCGTCGCCGTCCTGCCCAACATCGGCGGCTCACTGCCCCACCACGTCTTCACCGACATCCTCGGCGTGCCCGCCCTGTGGCTGCCGCACTCCTACCCCGGCTGTCTGCAGCACGCACCCGACGAGCATCTGCTCGGCACGATCGCCCGCGAGGGAATCGTGCTGGCGGCCACGCTCTTCCATGCCCTCGGCCACACCCCGCCCGGCCTCCCGCTCCCGCCACGCGCCGGCTGACCCCCCACCCCCCCGCACGCTCCCCGGCCCACCTCCCGCTCCCCCTCCCGCTCGGCCTGACGACCGTCGGCCCGGCGCCCGCCGGAAGGACCCGCGATGACCGAAGCCACCCCTCAACCCACCCGGCCGGGGACGTCCCCGGCCGCGCCCCCGAGACCAGCGTCCGCCAAGCGCGCGATAGCGGCGGCGACCATCGGCAACGCCCTCGAGTTCTTCGACCTCGCCCTGTACGCCCTGATGGCGACATACATCGGCAAAACCTTCTTCCCCGACGACGACCCCGGCATCCAACTCATCCAGGCCTACGCCGTGTTCGGCATCACCTATCTGGTCCGCCCGATCGGCGGCCTGCTGCTCGGCTCGTACGCCGACCGGCAGGGGCGCAAGAAGGCGCTGATGCTGTCGATCCGGCTGATGGTGATCGGCACCGCGCTGATGGCGTTCATGCCCGGCTACGCCACGCTCGGGATCTTCGCGCCGCTGGGCATCGTGCTCGCCCGGCTGGTCCAGGGCTTCGCGGCCGGCGGTGAATTCGGCGCCGCCACCTCCTTCCTGGTCGAGCAGGACAGCCGGCGCAAGGCCTTCTTCGGCAGCTTCCAGTTCGCCAGCCAGGGACTCGCCACCGTACTGGCCTCCGTATTCGCCACGGGCCTGACCGCGACGCTCTCCGACGCCCAGATGACGGCGTGGGGCTGGCGAGTGCCGTTCGTCTTCGGCCTCCTGGTCGGCCCGGCCGGCTATGTCATCCGCCGCTACGTCGAGGAGTCGCCCGAGATGGCGCGACGACCGGCGGTACGGGAGGGCGGGGAGACGCCTTCGCCGATCCGCTCGGTGTTCCGCCGCCACTGGGGCGGCCTCCTGATCGCCGGCGGGGCGCTGATGGTCTCCACGGCACTCAACTACACCCTGCAGTACCTGCCCGCCTTCGCGATCAAGGAACTCGGCCTGGACGACTCGCTGTCGTTCACCGCCCTGCTCATCACCGGCGTCATCCTCACCCTCGGAACTCCGGCCGTGGGCCTGCTCGCCGACCGCTTCGGACGGCTGCGGATCATGGTCCCTGCCGCGGCCCTCATCGGCCTGAGCGCCGTCCCGCTGTTCCTCTGGCTCACCAAGGCACCGTCCTTCCCGGTACTCGCGCTGTGCATGACGGTCCTCGGCCTCCTCAAAGCGGCGTACTTCGGCGCGCTGCCCTCGGTGATGTCCGACGTCTTCCCGGTGGAGGCCCGCGCGACCGGGCTCGCGTTCAGCTACAACACCACGGTCGCCCTCTTCGGCGGCTTCACCCCCACGATCGCCTCGGCACTGGTCATGGCGACCGGCTCCCGGATCTCACCCGGCTACTACCTGATGGCCGTCTCCACCCTGAGCATCGCCGCGCTGGCGGGCGGGTACCGGATCCGCGGCCTCCGCTGAGCGGACGGACCGGATGACGCCGGGTCAACGCACGTATGACCGGCGACTGAAGGCGACACCGCGCCCAGCCAACGCCTCCACCCCACGATGCGACTGAGTCACATCCGTTACAAACGTTACGGATGAACGCAATAGTAGCTTTCTAGGTTCTTTGCCGCGGCCACCCCCCTTCGGAACGCCAACTCCGTTGTTTCGCCGCACTCCCCCCACGAATCGGCGCGGCCCCGAGCGGCCGATGCCCGACTGATAGGAGACCGTGTGTCAACGCAACTGCAGACCGAGCTCACTCCGGGCCGGCGCAAGCGCAGTGTGACGGCCGGGGCACTCGCCACCGCGTTCCTCACCGGCATATCCCTGATCGGCACCCAGACCCCCGCTTTCGCCGACGACGGCCAGCCCGCCAAGGTCGCCGACGGCACCTACCAGTCCGATCAGGACGTCCTCGCCGCGATGGAGAAGACGGATCCGGTCAACTCCTCGGAATCCTCCATGGGTTACCCGGCCGGGGTGGACAAGGACAAGGACGGCAACGTCAAGGCCTTCACCCTGGCGGACGTGCAGAGCACGTACGACCCGGAACAGGCCGTCAAGGACGCCCAGGCGGCGGCGACGCAGTACGCGGCCGACGAGAAGCACTCCGCACCGCTGCGGGAGAGCGCCAAGCACCTGGCCGACGGCTGGTCCGATGCGACCAAACCCAAGGGCAACGAAATCCGCCAGAACACCAAGGACAGCACCCTGTCCGGCGGCCAGAGCGCCGAGCAGTACTGCAACATGACCAACACCGATTCACAGAGCCCCTATTACGGTCAGGCGGCGCCCTGCATGTTCGTCGGGAAGGTCGACGAGAAGTACCCGCAGCGGGGCGCCAGCGACGGCCTCACGGGCGAGGGCAAACTCACCTACAAGGTCACGGCGTCCGTCGCCGACGAGCAGAGCACGACCGAAGGCTGGCAGGTGGGCGGCAAGATCACACCCACGATCAGCGGCGACGGCGGATCGGCCGGCGGCGAGGCCAGCTTCACCTACAGCTACAGCTCCACCTCCACGACCAAGGTGCAGAACACCCGCGAGTCGGACGTGGAGATCAACGTGCCGCAGGGCAAGAAGGGCTATCTGGAGGGCCGGGCCAACGGCGCCACCTACACCGGCTACATCGTCGTCCGCGACCTCGACAGCAACAACCAGGAACACATCGTGGCCATCCCCGCCCGCGTCTTCATCCAGGCCCCCGGCAGCAGCAGCTCGGTCACCTGGGTCAAGCGACTCACGGCCGCGTAACAGGTCGTCCCGGCCCGGCGCGGCGCGGGCGTGAGGGGCGGGGCCGGCGTGCGCCGGCCCTGCCCTTCAGCTGCTCGTCTCGCATCGCCACGTTCGGCGACGTCATTGTGATACCCAATCCAAACTTCAGGGGAAGCCGATGACAGAGTCCGTCACACTGGCCGCGGCAGGCGAAGGCGGCAGTCGCGCAGAGGCTGTAGTTCTGCGGTTCACTACTACTGACCCTTATGAGTTGACCGCTATCAGAAAAGGTCATTCGGAGGTTACGTACTCAGGGAACCATCTGACGCATTGCCTGCGAAAATTTCGCAAGGATCTCGAAGCTGAGGGACTCCTGTTGTGCTGCCAGGGTGCCCGAGTAGACGTCACATTGTCGGGAATGCAAGCCCAGATGGACGGTGGGCGATTCTCCTATACGTTCGATGCGGCAGCGGGCGGAATCAACAAGGAGATGGTTGATATCTTCGCGCCGGCCAAGCTGGAAGAGGTCGTCACCACGGCGGTGCAGCGCGCCGCGATTTTCGCATTCTTCGGCATCGAAGATCGCGGTGAAGAAGCCTGACACCTTCCGGGAACTGCGGTCTCGATCTCCGAGCGCGGCGGCCTCATCGAGGTCATCACCCCCGACGAGGCCTCTCGTGCCGCCTTCGGCACCGACCCCCAGCGCCCCAACGGCCATGCTGCTCAGGCTGTGGGCCGTGGAAGCCGGGTGGCCACCACTGTTGCGGCCAGTGCGCAGCAGGCCGCGACGGTGAAGGCCAGCGCATGGCCGTGGGCTAGGGCGTCGGCGCCCGTCGCGCCGCCCGCTGCCGGGTGCGAGTGCGCGTACGAGTCCGCCCCGGTGGCGGCCACGGTGCTCAGGACGGCGAGGCCGACGGCGCCGCTGACCTGGCGGGTGGTGTTCAGGATGCCCGCGGCGACTCCGGCGAGGGTCGGTGGGATTCCGCTGGTGGCACAGGTCGTGATCGGGGTGAAGGACGAGCCGATGCCGAGCCCGAAGACGACGCCCGGCAGGCCGACGGTCAGGGCGTACGGGCCGTGCCCGCCGAGCGTCAGGGCCAGGGTGCCGAAGCCGATGGTGGCCAGCGTCAGTCCGCCGATGGCCACGGCACGGGCGCCGAACCGGGGGACCAGCCGCCCGGTCACCAGACCGGAGACCATCAGCGCGACAGCGGTGGGCAGAAAGCCCAGGCCGGCGCGGAGCGGGCTGTAGTGGTGCACGTTCTGCAGATGCAGGGAGAGGAGGACCGGGCTGGCGAAGAAGGCCAGGCCGACGAAGAACATGGTGGCGTTGGCGACCTGGACCGGGCGCCTGCGCACCACCGACCGTGGGACGAGGGGCTGTTCGGCCCAGCACGCCTGATGTACGGCGAAGAGGACGAGCGCGGCGGCTCCGCCGGCGACGGGGCCCCAGACACGGGGCGCGGTCCAGCCGTACGCGGTCGACTCCATCAGTCCGTACAGCGCGGCGGCCAGTCCGACGGTGACCAGGACGGCGCCGGGCAGGTCGAGCCGCTGCCGGGGCGCGGGGCCGCCGTTCTCCTGCCGCTCTTCCGCGCCCCCTCTCCCTGCGTCTCGCCGTACGTCGAACAGGACGCGCCAGGCGAGGGTGGCCGCGACCGCTCCGAACGGCAGGTTGATCAGGAACACCCAGCGCCAGTCCAGGAGTTGGGTGAGCACTCCGCCCAGTACGGTCCCGGCGGCCGCGCCCACTGCGCCCACCGTGCTCCACACCGCCAGGGCCCTGGCCCTTCGGGGCCCCTCCGGATAGGTCTGGGTGATCACGGAGAGGGTGGTGGGCATCAGCAGCGCCCCGCCCAGCCCTTGGGCGGCGCGTGCGGCGAGCAGCAGACCGCCGTCGGTGGCGAGGCCCCCGACGGCGCTGGCCAAGGTGAACAGGGTGATGCCGGTCAGGAGAGTGCGGCGCCGTCCGTACAGGTCGCCGCAGCGCCCGCCGATCAGCAGGAAGCCGGCGAAGGCGAGGGTGTAGGCGTTGACGACCCAGGGCAGGGCGGTGGGCCCGAGGCCCAGGTCGGCGCGGAGGGAGGGCAGGGCGACGGAGACGATCGTGGCGTCCAGGACCACCAGGAACACCACCAGGCAGGCGAGTGCGAGCAGCACGCCGTCGGGGGCTGGCCGGGCGGGTCGCGCCGACCGCGGTGGTCGGGATGGTCGGGATGGCCGGGGTGTTCGGGATGGCCGAGGTGTTCGCAGTGATCGCGAGGGTCCGGCGAGCAGGGACTGTCGTACAGGCATGGCAGCACCTTCCGGAGTGCGGAGGAGCGGAACGGTACGGAGGCTGAGCAGCGCGGAACAGCGCAGAAAAGCACGGCACGGCACGGCACATGGGTGTGTGCCGGGGGCCCGGCCAGGGCCGAGGACCTCCAACAGGTTAGGGCAGCCTTAGGTATTTGTGAAATGGATTCACTAAATGGCTCGGAGGTGCCTCACTAGGCTGGTGGCCATGCCTGAGCGCACCCCCGGCCGTAAGCCCGCCGCCCGCACCCCCCGTCCCGGTCGCCCTGCGGTCATCGACCGGGACGGCATCGTCGCGGCGGCGATGGAGCTGGACCAGGACACCCTCACCATGCAGGCCGTCGCCCGCCGCCTGGGCGTGGCGACCTCCGCGCTCTACCGCTGGGTCGGCGGCCGTGAGGAACTGCTCGATCTGGTCAGTGCCGAGCTGAGCCGGCGGATCGTGCCCGGGCGCGAGCCCACGGACGCCGACTGGCGCGACTGGCTGGCCGAACTCGCCCACGCCATCCGCCGCGAGTTCCGCACGGTGCCCGGCTTCGCCGCCCGTGCCCTGACCGGCGGGCACCGGGCGGCGGGGCACGACGCCATCGAGTCCGGCGTGGTGACGGCCTTCATGCTCGGCGGGCTGCCGCCTGAACGCGCCCATCAGCGCTGGTACGTCTTCGCGACCGCCGTCCTGGGATGGCTGGCCGCCGAGGAAGCCGGGCGGTTCCCGGCGCATCCCCCGATGGACTTCGACGCCCTGGTGGAGGTGCTGCTGGCCGGAGTCCGGGCTGAGGATGGCTAGCTGGCACCGCCGTAGAGGATGGGTAGCCGCCACCGGCGTACTGGCCGGGCCGCTGGTGAAGGCAGCGCGGCCTGCGCGCCGTCGGCTCCGTCAATGACGACGCGAGTACCGGATCACTCCAGTACGGCGAGGTGGTCGGCGGCGCCCCCGCGCCACTCGATCAAGAAGAGAGTCGCGTCGTCACTGGTGCTCCCGCCCCGTTCCTCCTTCAGTCTGTGGGAGAGCGAGCGCACCACTGCCCGCACTCCCTTCTCCGCGTGCTCGATGCGGTTGACCCAGTGGACGAGTTGTTCCTCGCCGAACTGCTCCTGGCCGGCTTTGTGCTCCTCGATCAGGCCGTCGGTGAAGCACAGCACCCGGTCGCCGCGTTCCAGTCTCTGCTCGCTGACCTGGGGCTTTTCACCTCCGAAGCCGACCGGCAAGGTGGTCGGGCCCGCCAGCTGCCGCAGGACCTGGTGGTTGCGGATCAGCAGCGGTGCGGGATGGCCCGCGTTGACCCACTGCAGGTGGCCCGTTGAGATGTTCAGGCGCATCATCTGCGCGGTGACGAACTGTTCGGGCCCGAACTGCTCGGCGATGGCCTGATCCATGAACGCGTAGATCTCGGACAGGTCGATACCGGCACGTCTGGAGTGCCGGTAGGCGCCGATGGCGACGGTGGCCATGGTGGCAGCGTTCAAGCCATGGCCCATCGCATCAACCACGGCCACGTGCAGGATGTCGTCGTTGAGTGCGTAGTCGAAGCTGTCGCCGGCGACGTCGTAGGCGGGCTCCAGGATTCCGGCCACCGCGACCTGCGGTACGGACATTGCCAGCGGCGGCAGCAGAGACCACTGGATCTCCGCGGCCACGCTCATGGGTGCGCGGCGCCGGGTGAGGAAGAACTGGTCGGTGTAGCTGTGCTTGGTGACCAGCATGTCGGCGACCAGGCCGGCGAGCCTGCGCAGCAGACGGCGGTCGTCGTCATCGACGGTCTCCAGGGTGACGGCCAGCACTCCCACCTGGTCACTGCCGTCCAGCAACGGTAGGTACATCCGGACGCCGTCAGCCTGCGGTACCTCGACGGAGGTCGCGTTCAGGAAGGCCGTGCCGGCGTGGGAGTCACCGATCGGCTCGGGCTCGCCGACCGCCAGATGCCTACCCGGCAGCGGCACCAGCAGCAGCTGCGCATAGTCCTGCAGGAGGATCGAGATATCCCGGCCACCGACCCTGGCCACCTCTTCCGCGACCAGCGGGGCGATCAGCTGCGGCGGCATCTCGTGCGCCCGGTCCAGCAGCACCCCCAGCAGCCGCTCGCCGAACCCCTCCGACCGGTCCACCGCGTCCTTGCCAGGCTGCCGATCACCCTCCGCCATAGCTGCCCTTTCGCCGGAGACCAGGTGCAGAGTCGTGTGGTCAGCTGAGGAAAGACAGCCGGACTTGGCGTTCCGGGTTGTCCCGGTCGGTGTTCACCAGTACGACGGACTGTGACGCCCCCAGCTCCAGCTCACCGTCGACCACGGGCAGTGTGGCGTGCGGTGGGACCAGAGCCGGGAGCATATGGGCGCTGCCGTGGCCTGGACCGCCGTGGCGGTCTTGCCAGCGGTCGTCCGCCGGAAGAACGTCGCGGAGGGCCGCCAGCAGGTCATCGTCGCTGCCCGCACCGGTCTCGATGACGGCCAGACCGGACGTCGCGTGGGGAGTGAAGATGTTCAGCAGTCCGTTGCGCCCATGAGCGGCCTCCCGGAGGAACGCGGAGCATGCGTTCGTCAGGTCGTGCAGGGTCTCGGTGGAGCCGGTTGTGATGGTGATCGTGCGGGTGGTGAAGGTGCCAGCCATGGTTCACCGGTACCCGTCCCGGGACCTGAGCGCTAACGGCCGGACGGGTGAACACCGTTCGCTTCGCGTCAGCCCCCCTCCTCCTCTTCGGCTTCCATGAGCCGGATTCCCTGGTGCGTCAGCGTGACCATCACGGGTGTGTTCCCTTGTGCCCAGTCGATGGTGACGAGCCCTTCGCCCACCAGATATGCGCAGGCAGCGGCCAGATCCTGCTCGGGGATCTGAAGATCGTCGCGCAGCTTTGCCCCGGGGACACCGAGGAAGCGATTGCCTTCCGTGGTCTCGTACAGGGCTTTCATGATCGCTTGGCGGTAGTGCTTCCGCTCTTGCAGTGTTGCCATGATCGCTGTCCACTCGTGCCGGCGCCGACTCGGAGCCTGTGGGACAGGTGGAGCAGTACGCCCGCCCCACCCCGCCGCCCGTTGCCGGCTCTGGCTTCAGATTTCGTCCGTCTGTGTGCGGGCGTCCCCGGAGGATCGACTGGTCACCAGCCAGGGCTGCGCCGGCTCTGGTGTGCGGGTGGTGTCGACGGTGAGGTGAAGGCGGGTTCCGCCTGAGTCGTCGACGGGATAGCTGCGCTGTTCGGTGGCTGCGAAGTGATGACGGAGGACTTCTGCGACCCGACGGGCGGCTTCGGGGGACGCGGCGACGATGCGCACGTCGGCGCGCCCGGCCGAGGGGAGTTCTGGTGGCTTCACGGTGGCCTCGTTCATCTGGGGACGGGCGGTGGCCTCGTTCATCTGGGGACGGGCGGTGGCCTCGGTCATTTAGGGACGGGCGGAGGTCAGGAACCCGGCCGGTTTCTCGGTCGCCGAGGCGGCTCCCCCGTCGGTCTCCCACTCCTCTTCCTCCTGCAGCTCCTCCTGCGCGTGACGGGCGGTGTCCTCGCTCGTCATCAGCGCGCTGGCGGTGTGGAGGCCGCCGGGGGCGGCCGCGGCGGACATCAGCCGGGCGGCGGCGGCAGCGCCGGTCTCCGGCGGGATCACCAGCAGGTCCCAGCGGCCCGCGGTGTAGGAGAGGAGGATCAGCTTGTTCGGGTCCTGCTCTGCGGCGAACCAGCCCACGTGCACCGTGTGCCCGGTCACCGGCACCTTTCGCGGCACTACGGGCCAGTGGGCCGGGTTCACCGTGACATGAGTGATCCGGCCCCAGCGCGCGTCCAGCACGTCGATCAGAGCGGGGAGTTCGCGGGAGAGATCGCGAGAGCGGGGCCACCAGGCACCGTCCAGGAGACCCGGAGGCGATCCTGCCGGAGTGAAGGCGAGGCGGGCCGATGACGAAGGTTCGCGCTCGCTGACGATCGTACGGTCGATGGTCGCGGTCATGGCGCGAACCTGTCCCCGGGGCTCGTCTTCGACGTCCCGGTGTTGTTGCTCGCCGGAAACGGCACCGGCGTGGGAGCCGGTGTGCGAAGTACTCCCGGTCTCTTCACTCTACTCCGCCCAGCCGTCCGTGAAGGCGCGTGTGACCAGGAACTTTCCTGGCGAACGCGGGTCTGGCTGCGCCACCGTGCGGGCGCGCCCGCGCTGCCCCGGCACCCGGAGTACGGTGAAGTGACGAGGTCAGAGGTCACCTCGGCGGGCGGACGCACCGCCCCGGAAGGCGGGCGAACACACATGGCCGACTCCGACTCCGACACTCCCCGCGCCCCGAAGCTTCTGCCGGACGCGGTCCACCAGGCCGTCAGGCCCGGGACAGCCCTCTTGCGGCTGGTGACCACGCAAACCCGCGAGCAAGTTCTCGACGGTGCGTGGTGGCCGCGTTCGCGCGACATCGGCGCCGAGCTCCCCGGTCTGATCGCCGCGCTGACCGAGCATCTCGGCCCCGTCCTGCGCGTCGGCCTGGACGCCGATGCGTGGGAAGAGCTGCCGACGCGTCTGGTCATCGGCGACCGGGTCGTGCACATCGACTCCTTCCCGGTCGGTGACGACACCGTCCTCATCACCCGAGGCGACCAGGACTACTTCTCCCTGCTGGTGGTTCCGCCGCACGCGACACCTGAAGCGGCCCGCGCCGCAATGACCAGGGCAGTCGAGGCCAGCAACGTCACCCAGGCCGAGCAGATCCTCATCGATACCGGCACTCGTCACGCACACCCGGTTCCCACGGAAGAGTCTCAGACGGGCCGCGAACACGGAGACCGGTGAGGAAGCCGTCGATGCTCGATGCTTCGACGCTCCTTCGACGACGAGGGACACAGGCTGCCCCGGACAGGACAGTGCGCACGGGCGCGATGGCAGGACGAAGGTGGGCCAGTTCGTCACCGTGTGGCAGCGGTCTGCGGAGGGGCCGATCCGGCCCTTCGACGCCGACGACGGGGCAGGCCCGCAGCACCCAGTCATGGCAGGTGAACTACTTCTTCGGCCTCGGCCAGACCGGTCCTGCCGACCTGACGCGCGCCCGCGCCCTCTACCGCCCATAGGTGCCCGCTGCGCCACGGCGCCCGGCCACTGGGCGACGATTCGCACTACTGGGTGACGATGCGCATCAGCGGAGAAAACCTTCGTAGTTGCGCTGCTGAAGCTTGCTCTCGATCTGCTTCACGGTCTCCAGACCCACGCTCACGATGATGAGGATGCTCGTCCCGCCGAACGGGAAGTTCTGGTTCGCGTTGAACAGCACCAACTCCATTGTCGGTACGAGCGCGATCAGCCCCAGGTACAGCGAGCCCGGCCATGTGATCCGGGTGAGCACATAGCCGAGGTACTCGGCCGTCGGGCGACCGGCCCGGATGCCCGGGACGAAGCCACCGTGCTTCTTCATGTTGTCGGCGACTTCTTCGGGGTTGAAGCTGATGGCGACGTAGAAGAAGGCGAACAACACGATCAACAAGGTGTACGCGGTGAGGTAAACGGGGTGGTCTCCCTTGGTGAAGACGGTGGCGAGCCAGGTCGCCCATGCCGCCTTCGACCCGCTGAACTGTGCGATGAGCGCCGGGATGGAGAGCAGCGACGACGCGAAGATGACGGGAATCACACCCGCCTGGTTCACCTTGAGCGGTATGTAGGTCGACGTACCGCCATAGGACCGGCGCCCGATCATCCGCTTCGCGTACTGCACCGGGATGCGCCGCTGTGCCTGCTCGACAAAGACCACCAACGCGACCATCGCCAGGCCCACCACGATCACCGCGAAGAACTCGATCCAGCCGTCGGCGAGCTCGCCCTCAAGCTTGACCTGCCACAGCGCGGCCGGGAAGCGCGCGGCGATCGAGATGAACATCAGGATCGACATGCCGTTGCCGATACCGCGGGCGGTGACCAGCTCACCGAGCCACATGGTCAGGCAGGTGCCGGCGGTCATCGTGATCACCATCGTGATGATGGTGAAGACCGAGTCGTCGGGCACGATCGGGCGCGTGCAGCCCTGGAAGAGCACACCGCCGCGGGCGGCGCCCACCAGACCGGTGCCCTCCAGGGCGGCGAGCGCCACGGTCAGATAGCGGGTGTACTGGGTGATCTTCGCCTGGCCTGACTGTCCCTCTTTCTTGAGGGCCTCCAGCCGGGGGATCACCACGGTCAGCAGCTGGAGGATGATGCTCGCCGTGATGTACGGCATGATCCCCAGCGCGAAGATCGTGATCTGCAGCAGCGCGCCACCGCTGATCATGTTCACCAGGCCGAACAACCCGCTGTTGGCGTGGGGCCGCTCCATGCAGAACTCGACGTTCGCGTAGTTCACCCCGGGGACCGGGACGTGGGTTCCGATCCGGTAGAGCACGATGATGCCCAAGGTGAACAGCAGCTTCTTGCGCAGGTCGGGCGTCTTGAACGCCCGGGCGAACGCGGTGAGCACGGTGCCTCCTGCGCCTCCCGCCACTTTCAGGGCAGGGAGGCGACGGTCTTGAGGATCGATGAATACGTAGCGGCTGTACTGCGCGGAGCCCGCCCGCCCGGCAGGTTCCGAGGCAGGCCCCCGTGGCCGACTTGGTTGCCCAGGGCGCGGTGCGCGCGCAGGCGAAGTCGCCGTCTCCCTCTCGCCCGGGTGTACGGCCCAGGCGTACGGACCGGGTGTACGGACACGGGGCTTCCGTACACACCCCTCGGGACACACCCCTCGGGACCGCTTGAACGCGGCCGGGGCGCTACCTCGCGGTCGAGGTGTGTGTCGGCGCCGGAACCGGACCGGCAGTTGAGGCGCAGGTCGGCATCGGAACCGGCTTGAGGGGTGAGGTACGGGTGGACATCGGAGGCTCGGGGGGCAAGGGGCGATACGGCATCGGCACCGGCCGGGCGGTTGACGTACAGGTCGGCATCGGCGCCTTCGTGGCAGGGGGCACGGGGCGGGACGTCGACGGCATCGGGACCGACTCCGCGGGCGTGCCGGGGCGGCGCTGAGGGCCGGTGGGGCCGTCCTGAGCGAAGGAGCTCGGCAGGACCATCAGTCCGACTCCGAGCCCGGCAACGGTCAGCACGGATCCGGTGGCCGTCCAGGCCGCTCGAGCCCGCCGGCGTGCGCGAACGCCGGCGTGCAGTCGGTCTCGGTGCCGGTCCTCATAGAGCGTTTCCTCCTGGCCGTCACGCATCATCCGCGCCAGCTCCTGCTCGAAGTGATCCATAGCTCCCTCCTCACTCCACCGGCTCTGCCTCAGCCAGAAGCTGACGCAACCGTGCAACGCCGCGGGTCGTCAGTGAACGGGCGGTGCCCACCGGACAGCCCAGTGCCTCCGCGACATCCCGCTCGGGCAGGTCCTGGTAGTAGCGCAGCACCACCGCAGCCCGCTGCCGCGCCGGCAGCAACGCCAACACGGCCTCCAACCGGGCCTGTTCGTCCACGGCAGCGGTCTCATCTGCCACCTCGGGCGGGTCGGGCAGCTGGTCCACAGGGTGCTCGCCCCACCAGCGACGCCGTGCCGAGCGAGCCGCAGCACGGGCCAGGACCTTGCGCACATACGCCTCGGGCGCCTGCTCGGCCACCTTCGGCCAGGCGAACCACAGTTTGACGAGCGCTTCCTGCAGCAGATCCTCGGCCCGGTGCCGGTCTCCACCGGTGAACAGCCGCGCCAGGTGAAGCAACGCCGACCACCGAGCCGCCACGAACCGGTCGAACTCCTCGGCCCGCAACTGCCCCATCAGCGTCACCCCTCACCTCAACACGCCCCTACAACCTCAATAAAGACACTGGCCCCTGCCCCGCTATGCACCCCCGCCAAGTGACGTGGCTCACGCGCGCCGTCCTGGCCGTGCCCACGACGCGACTTGTCTGGGTCGGGTTGTCTGGCTCGGGTTGTCTGGCTCGGCGGCGGCAGGTCAGACGGGATGCCGGGCAGGCTGCGCACGTTCAGACTGAGGGCGACGGAGGGCGGCCCCCCAACCGGCGTCTCATCGGCGCCCCGACGAGGGCCATCGCGCCGCCGAGGAGCCCTCACCTCATGGGCTTACGGGGCGGCCTGGGGCGTGACCCGGGGACAGCGGAGGCGTTGAGGAATCCGTAGCGATACATATCGCATCACCCGCTTATCTTCCTCATCCTCCTCATCCTCCCAAAGGAGCACTATGCCCTTGCTTGCCCGGCTGACCCCAGCCGTGCTGTCCCTGGCGCTTCTCTCGGGTACCGCTGCCGCCTCGACCAGCGCCGCAGCCGAATCGGGCAACCAGTCCGCGGACAGAACCGCCTGGCTGTGCAAGCCCGGTATGGCGGACAACCCCTGCAACCAGGACCTCACCGGAAACCCCCAACGCCCTTACTCCGGTGGCTCGTTCACCATGCGCTATCCGTCGGGCCAAACGGTGACGCTGGACGCCGAGGAGTCTCCGTCGGGCCGTAAGGAAGCCTTCGCCGGGCCCAAGAAGCCGTCGGTGGACTGCTTCTACGCCTACCCGACGGTGGACATGCTGGGCCCGAACGCGTCCCGCGCGTCCGAGGAACAGCTGATGGCCGTGCTGCTCGCCCAGGCCGCACGCTTCTCCGGGACGTGCCGGATGTTCGCCCCGGTCTACCGGCAGGCGGCATTCACCGAGATCCTGTCCCGCGACAAGTCCGCCGCCCTCACCCGCGGCCAGGCGGACATCGACAGCGCCTGGCGGGACTACTGGGAGCACGACAACATCGACCCCGTCACCCACCGGCGCCGGGGAGTGGTGATCCTCGGCCACTCGCAGGGCGCCACCGCGCTGACGGCCATGATGCGCCGCCAGATCGACCGGAACCCGGCCATGCGCAGCCACCTGGTCTCGGCGATCCTGCTGGGCGGCGACGTCACCACCGCCTCGTTCCGCAATCTCCCCGCATGCACGCGGACATCCCGCCGTACGCCCGTGCCGACAGGCTGTGTCGTGGCCTACTCCAGCTACGCCCAACGCCCCGCCACCAACGACATGTTCGGCCGCACCACCTCGCGCAAGAACCACGTCCTGTGCGTCAACCCCGCCGCACTGCTCAACGGCACGCCCCACACCCGCCGGCAGCCGCTCGACGCCTACATGCCCACCCAGCGCACCCTCAACGGCAACCTCCTGAGCCCCAAGGGCAGCATGGGCACCGTACTGACCGGATACCGCGTCTCCGACTCCGCCGCCGGATACCTCCACCACCCCAGCGCCCTGCAGGGCGAGTGCCACCTCCACGAGAGCGCCGAAGGCACCGCCAGCTGGCTGCAGATCTCCGGCGACACCGCGGCATTCACCGAGCCGGGCACGAAGAGCCCGCTCAGCGGCCTGCACGTGATCGACTTCAATGTCGCACAGGGCGACCTCACGCGGCTGGTCCGCGCCCAGTCCACGACCTGGCAGGCACGCGACCACTAGGCAGTGTCTTGTCGGTCATCTGAGCGCGACCGCCGTCAGGGTGCGCTCGGCCTGGGCCAGGGTGGCGCTATCCCCAGGGTGTGGATCGCCGCCGGAGTTGAGCTTTCGTCCGCTCGCGCGGGAAGCCTGACGAACGGGTGGGGGGGCAACGTGGACGTTGCCCCCCACTCTTGGCGCTCGGGGGCAACGGCACGACCAGGTCACAGTCAGGAAGCCCACCATCGACGTGAGGGAGGACGGTCAGGGCTGAGTGGCCTTGCTTTCACCGTTGAGGAAGGAGCGCACCTGCTGGATCACGGTGGTGTCCCCGAGGAGGTCGTTGTGTTTCAGACAGGCGGTGTGCGTATTGAGGGCGCCGTCGAGTGGTGTGCTGCTGTGCGGAACGATCTGCTCGTCGCACGATGACCACCACGTCGCGTACTTCACCGGACCGGGGGTCGCGCTGCCGGAGTTGAGGCGGGTGACGACATACGACGCGGGGGTCATGTCCCGGCAGCCCTGGTCCCACGCCGCGCACAACCAGGCCATGCTGGTGCCGTGGTTGGGGCCTGCCAAGGAGGCCCAGTGCGCCACCTTGTCCTGTCCGTCGCCGAACTTGACGTACCAGCGCGTCGGAAGGCTGCCGAGGCTGTGGGCGACGAGGTCCACCTGCCTGGCGCCGGTTCGGTCCAGCACCGCGTGGACGTAGGTCTGGAGTTGATCGCTCAGCACCTCGTTCGTCGACTTCGAGGTGTCGTACGACCAGGCGAAGAGCCGGTCTTCCGGGTATCCGTTCCGGGCGAATTCCGCCCGCATTGTGTTCCATACTCCCGGGTCGGCATTTCGGCCGTGAACGAAGATAACCGGGTTCGGTGGGGCGGCTGCTTGAGCCGGGGTGGTCCCGAGGGTGGCTGCGGTCAGTGCGGTCGCTGTCAGGAACCATAGGGCGCGGCGTAAGAACGTGCCTCCTGGTCGGTTTTTGCGTTGATTGATATGGGTCGCATTTTGTTCCGGTGGTTTTTGGTTTTCGCTGTCGGTCGAAGTGTTCGACACGTATTCCTCCGGGGGTGCGAGGTCGTTCCGGTCTGTATATATTGAAGGTTTTCATGCGGGCGCGCAAGGGGTTATTCGCCGAAAATTTGTGCGCTTTCGAGATGCGTTTATGAGTGGGATCTGATCCCGGCCTGGAAATGGTGCGAGAAAGGATCAAGACAGGCTTTGTCGGCCCTCAAATGGGCTGCTTCGCCACCCGGTTGGAGTCTCGGATCCCCGGAAAATTGCGGTGGTTAAGCCGGAGTGGTGACGCGTGGAGGGGGGCGGCTCCCGGCGGCGTGAGGGGGCGCGCGACCTGCGGTGGTTCCGCAGGGACAGGCGCAAAACCGCGCATGGCTAATTTCTTTCCTTGCTGCCTATTCGATCGCGCTGCGAGAGTCGGTGCCGACCGATAACCCGTCGGTTTGCGTGCCGATAACTCATCGGTTTACGTGTCGCGTATTCCGTTTCATCCAGGAGGTAGTCATGGCTGCTCAGAAGACCGCGATGGATGTTTTTGACCTCGACGTGCGCGAGGCCGCGGACCCGAGGGAGGAAGCGACCACGCGCGTGGAAGGCAGCAGCGGTATCCCGACGCTGTGCAGCAACCAGTGCACCGGAGACTGCTGCACCATCTCCCACTGCGGCTGACGCCAGGCGGATCGGCCTGAAGCAGTAGGTGGCCCCCTCCCGGCCAGGGCTGGGAGGGGGTCTCGGACGACGCCCGGAGAACAGAGAGTTCCTTGTGGCAAATAAGCCTTTGTACTCCTGCACCGACATTGCTCTGTTGCGCATTCCCACCCTTCCCGAACAGCGTTCCGAGGCAACTTTCGCCGACATCACGGAGGGGTCTGCCGACGAGGTCCGCAAGAGCCTTGAATACCTCCGTGCGCTTGCCGGAGACAGGTTGCTGCGCGAGGCGGTGGAGATCTCCAGTCCGCCGCTGGCCCGTCGCTGGGACGAGATCCTCAGTGGGGAGAAGCGCGGTATCGCCGACATCCGGCGGGCCGTCCGCGCGGTCAGCTCCTACCAGTTGCGCATGGCGACACGGTGCACCCCCTTCGGCATCATGGCCGGGGTCGCGGTGGCGCGGTTCGCCGACGCCTCGGAGAACGCCTGTGCGCGCCTGGGAGCCTCGCACCGCAAGTCGGTGCGGTTGGAGCGGGGTTGGGTCACCGCGGTGACGGCCTCCTGGGTCGGTCGTCCGGAAGTGCTCTCCTGCCTCCGGCTCACGGCCAACAACCTCTGCCGGGTGCGCGGTGACCGGCTGGTGCTCTCCTATGTCCCCGATCTGGGGGTCGAGGACGCCGGCCCGGTGCGGGAGGTCAGCGTGCGCCACACACCGGCCGTCCGCGCCGCGCTGGACTCGGCCCGGACGCCGCTGCCCTACCCGGAGGTGGCGAAGAGTCTGGCTGAGCAGTTCCCCTCCGCTCCTGATGGCGCGATCGCCGGGATGCTCGCCGATCTGGTCCGCAAGCAGATCCTGCTCACCGATCTGACGCCTCCGGCAGAGGCCCCCGACGCGGCGGCGCACGTGCTGGACACGCTGGGGGCGATGCGCAATCGGTCACTTCCCGAGCTGGCGGAACTGCGGGAGATCATCCGAGTCCTCGCCGACTACCGGGACCGGGCACTGGGAGACGGCCGGACACCCTGGTCCGAGGTCTCCTCCCGGATGCACCGTCTGCGGCCGGCACAGCGGGGCGTGCAGGTGGACCTCGCGATGGACGCGGACGTGCGGCTGCCTCCCGAGGTGGCGGCCGAGGCCGAGCGGGCGGCGGACATGCTGTGGCGGCTGGCCCCGGACGGACCCGGTTACCTCGCACTCCGGCAGTACCACTCGGAGTTCGTCGAGCGCTATGGCGTGGGGAGGGCCGTCCCGGTCACCGAAGTGCTGGACCCCGACGTGGGATTGGGAGCGCCCGCCGGTTACGAACATCCCCCCAGCACCCGCCCCCTGCCGCCCCGGACGTCCGAGATGACCGAGCGGGACCGGCTGATGACGGAGCTTGCCCAGGAGGCGCTGCTCTCCGGGGCCGAGGAGGTGGTCCTCGACCAAGGGCACCCGCTGGTGTCCCGTATCGCCCGTACGACGGGGCGGCGCGCCCCCTCGATCGAACTGTTCACCCGGCTCGTCGCGCCCTCGGTGGAGGCCCTGCGCGACGGCGCGTTCCGGCTGGTCGTCATGGGCGGCTCGGCCGGCCCTGCCGCCGCGACCTTCGGACGGTTCGCCTACCTGTTCTCCGGTGAACTGCGTCCGTCGCTGACCGCACTGGCTCGTGCCACCGGCGACGAGGGCCCGCGAGCGGACGGGCTCCACGCCCAGGTCGTCTTCCAGTCCCGTCACGGCCGCGGCGACAACGTCGTCCAGGTGCCCCAGTGGCTGGAACACCGGCTGCCGGTCGGCGTGTTCGCCGACACCGCCGAGCCCGGCACGCTGGCGCTGGAGGACCTCGCGGTCTGTGCCGATCCCCACCGGCTGCTGGTCGTCGACACGGTCAGCGGCCGGGAAGTGGTGCCGACCGTGCTGCACAAGCTCAACACCCGCACTCTGGCCCCCAACACGGCACGGCTGCTGGACGACATCGGCCGTGGTGGGGTCCGGGGCGTCCATTCCTGGGAGTGGGGCCGCGCCGACGACCTGCCGTACGTGCCCCGTGTCCGCTACGGCCGTGCCGTGCTCAGCCTGGCCCGCTGGCGCCCCACCCAAGCCGTCCTGGACCAGGACACCGCCTTCGCCGCGTGGGAACGTGCCGTGGGGGAGTGGCGCAGGCGCTGGCACGTGCCCGACCAGGTCTGTCTGGTCTACGCCGACCAGCGCCTCGAACTCGACCTGACCCGCCCCATCCATCTGCGCCTGCTGCGCCACGAGTTGAAGCGGCGCCCGGAGACCCTGGTGCTGGAGCGGTGGGACGCCCGCGGGGCGGGTGCGGGATGGCTGACCGGCCCGCAGGGTCCGCACCGCAACGAGCTGGTGATCCCGCTGGTGGCCGAGCCCACCGGGGCCGCGCCGGGAGATCGGGGCCCCGGCACCGTCCGTCCGGCCGCCGCCCGGCCCGCGCCGCTACGGACGGGCAGGGCCGAGCACCTGCCCGGCGGGGAGTGGCTGTACGCCACGGTGCAGTGCACTCCCGCACGGCAGGACGAGTTGCTCGTCAGCCACCTGGAGGAGTTGCTCGACGGTCTCCCCGAAGGCGTGGACCGCTGGTTCTTCATCCGCTACCGAAGCCCGGACGACCTGCTCCGGCTGCGGTTCCACGGCGCGCCCGACACGCTCGCGGCGGCGCTGCTGCCCAGGCTGCGCCACTGGGCCGACGCCCTCCGGTCCGACGGCCTGATCGGGGGGATCGGCCTTGGCACGTACGACCCCGAGCTGGAGCGCTACGGAGGTCCGCAGGCCATGACGGCGGCCGAAAGGGTCTTCCACGCCGACAGTCTCGCGGCCATCGAGGCGCTGAAGTTGCGGGAGGCGGGACGACTCTCACTGGAGCCGGTCATGGTGGCTGCGCTCGGTCAGGCACACATCGCTCGCACCTTCTGGGCCGCGTACACCGCCGACGACGCCCCGGGCGGTCAGGAGCCGGCCTGGATGGGACGCGTACTCGAAGCCATCCCCCGCGGCGAGATGCACCACGCCTTCCAGAAGCGCAGGCGCGAGGCACTGCCGCTGATCGATGTCCACGGCAGCTGGGAGGGGCTGCGCGAGCGGCCGGGAGGCGAGGAACTGTTTGCCTCATGGCGAGCCCGTACGTCAGCCGTCACCGACTACGCACACACCCTGCGCATGCTGGGCGGCGATGCGTGGTCGGAGCCCACGCCGGTCTTCCTCTCTCTGCTGCACATGCACCACAACCGGCTCATCGGCATCGGCCCGCAAGTGGAACAGGCCGCCACCGCCATCATGCGCGGCGCCGTGCAAGCACATCGAGACCGCATCAGGAGCTGCTCATGAGCACCCCCACCAAGACCGCCGCTGCCGGCACCGAGGCGAGCCCCGAACAGGCCGCCGGCATCGTGACCGAACTCGCCGAACGGCTCATCGACCCGCAGGAGGTGGCCACCGCAGCCTGTGCGGCGGACAACGTCGATCTGCTTCCCGGCATGCCCGCGGCGCAGTCCCCTTGGGGCACGCTCGGGCTGGGCGAGGCCCACGCCGGTGTCGCGCTGCTGTACGCCGAGCTTTCGCACGCCGACGAGCGGTTCCGCACCGCCGCGCACGCCCACCTGGCCGCCGCCGCACGCGGCCTGGGCGATCCGGCGGTACCGGGCCTGTTCGGCGGCGCCGCCTCGCTCGCCTTCGCCGCGAACGCGGCCCGCCACAGCGAGGACGACTACGCCGGAATGCTCGACACCCTCGATGCCCGAGTGGCCGCCCAGATGAACAGGCTGCTCACCGGCGAGGAAGAGCGCCTGGCCGCCGGGCGGGCGGGCGTGCAGATGCGTACGTACGACGTCGTCGCCGGCGCCACCGGACTCGGCCGCTACCTGCTGCTGCGCGGTGAACGCCACCGGGAGCAGCTCACCGACACCCTGGCCTATCTGGTGCGCCTGACCGAACCGGTGGAGGTGCACGGACACCGGGTACCGGGCTGGTGGGTGCCGCTCGAACCCGGCCACGGCCCCCAGTTCCCCCGTGGACACTTCAACCTCGGCCTGGCGCACGGCATCAGCGGTCCCCTCGCGCTGCTCTCGCTCGCCTGGCAGGCGGGCGTCCGCGTACCGGGCCAGCGTGAAGCCATCGTCCGGATCGCCGAGCACCTCCTCGTCCACCGCACCGAGCAGGGAATGTGGCCCGGGGTGATGAGCTTCGACACGTTCGTCGGCGCCGCTGACCCGCACGCGGGCCATTCCCGCATGATCGCCTGGTGCTACGGGCCACCCGGCACCGCCCGCGCCCTCCAGCTGGCGGCCGTCGCGCTGGACCGCACGGACTGGCACACGCAGGCAGTCGACACACACGTCACGTCACTCGGGCTCTTGCTGGACACCGTCACGGACAGCTCGGTCTGCCACGGCTGGGCCGGCCTGCTCCACCTCACCGGCCTGATGGCCCAGGACAGCGACGACCCCCGGCTGGGCGCATGGCTGCCCGTGCTGGCCGCCCGCCTCCTGGCCGCCTACCGCCCCGATCACCCCTTCGGCTACCACTACGAGCGCCCGCAGCTGAGCGACGGTCTCCGGCAGGCACCCCACCGCGCCGGATTCCTCGACGGCAGCGCCGGCATCGCACTCGCCCTGCACACCTACGCCAACGGCACCTGTGCCTCCCCCTGGCAGACCGCCCTGCTGGTGGCCTGATGAGGCACCCTCGACCCCGCCTCCGACCCAAAGCGCCGGTCTCCGACAGCGAGCAGATGCTGTTCGGCGGTGCCCTGCGCTACGACACCCCGTACGTGCAGCACGAGCTGCCCCTGCTGCGGATGAGCCTGTGGACGATGGCGCGCCAGTTCCCACAGGTGATCGGCGCCGTGGCCAAGGCCGCCTGGCGCGAGGACCGAGCGGCGCTGCTCACCCTGCTGGGCGCCGAACTCGGGCAGGGACTCATGCGGGCCTTCGCCCTCGTGGCCACCAACCAGGTGCTGGTGGCACTCTTCGCGGCCGGTCCCACGCCCACGCGGCTGCGCGAGGCACTGCCCGGCCTGGTGGCCATGGCCGCGGTCGCCGCCGTGCTCGCGGTGCTCGCGGCGGCGTCGACCGCGGCCTCCGGACAGCTGGAGCCCAAGGTCGAACGGGTCTGTACGGCCCGGTTCTACGAGGGTGTGATCCGCGTGGAACTCGCCGCGCTGGAGGACCAGCGGGTCCAGCGCACCCTGGACGCGGGCAAGTTCGGCACCGAATCGATCCGCACCATGCTCGGCTCGTCCGTCCTCGTCCTCAACGCCCTGATCAGCCTGACCGCGGCAGCCGGGGTCCTGTTCCTGCTGCATCCACTGCTCGTCCTCACGCTCCTGCTGGTCGCCGCACCCAAGGGCTGGGGCGCCGTCCTCTCTGCCCGCCGCCGGTACGCCTCCCGCCACGCCTGGATCGAACACCGCCGCGCCATCGCCATCCTCACCGAGAAGCTCACCGACCAGCGATGTGCCGCCGAGATCCGGGTGCACGGTGCCGGACGCCTCCTGGTCGACGCCTACGCGGACATGTCCCGGACCATGGAGCGCGAACAGCGCCGGCTGGCCCGCGCGGACTCCGCCACGCAGGCCGCCGCCTCGGCCGGCTCGGGAGCCGCGTCCCTGGTCGCCTACGGACTGCTGTGGTGGCTGCTGACCAGCGGCGGAATGCCGCTGGCCGTGGCCGGCACCGCCGTGATCGCGGTCCGCACCTCCAGCGCCGGACTCCAGTCCCTGGTCATGCAGCTCAACCGCCTCTACCAGGAAGCGATGTACCTCAAGGACTGGGAACGGGCCTGCGACACCGCCCGGCAGCACGCCATCCCCACCGGCGGCTCACTTCTCCCCGGCCCCCTCAAAGAGGTCAGGCTGGAAGGGGTCTCCTTCACCTACCCCGGTGCGACCGCGCCCGCCCTGCACGCGGTCGACCTCACCATCCCCCGCGGCCAGGTCGTCGCCCTGGTGGGGGAGAACGGCTCGGGAAAGTCGACGCTGGCCAAGCTCGTCGCCGGCCTCTACCTCCCCACCGGCGGACGCCTCTGGTGGAACGGGACGGAAATCCGAGAGGCCGACCGGGAGGCGGTCTTCGACCAAGTCGCCGTTCTCACCCAGGACTTCCCGCAGTGGCCCATGACCGCACGCGCCAACGTGCACATCGGCCGCGGCGACCAGCCCCTCGACCAGCACCGCATCGAACAGGCCGCCGCAGACGCGGACGTCGCCGACACCGTCGCCTCCCTCCCGCACGGCTGGGACAGCGTGGTGATCAAAGGGTTTGAGCGGGGCGCCCAACTCTCCGGAGGCCAGTGGCAGCGACTCGGCACCGCCCGGGCCCGCTACCGAGACGCACCGCTGCTCATCGTGGACGAGCCCACCTCGGCCCTCGACCCGAAAGCCGAGATCGAGGCGTTCCGGGCCCTGCGCTCCCTCGCCGACCAGGGCACCACCGTGCTCCTCATCACCCACCGCCTTGCAGCCACCGCCACCGCCGACCTGATTTACGTCCTCGACCACGGCCGCCTCATCGAACGCGGAACCCACACCCAGCTCATGGCCCTCACAGACGGCCACTACCGCTCCCTTTACGAGACCCAGGCCGCCCAATACACCCCCTCGCCGAGCGCATGACCTGCCTAGAGAGGTCTAAACAACAACAAGGCCCAGGTCGCTGACCTGGGCCTCAACTATGGAGCGGGTGACGGGAATCGAACCCGCGCTCTGAGCTTGGGAATCAGGGGGCTTTCGGGTGCCTCATGCCTGACTGACCAGCGAAGACGCCGCCGCTGGGACGGAACGCCCAGTTGAATCTCAGCCCCCGATTGGCCGTTGTTTACCGCTCTATCTGGCACGGCACTGGCACGGTGGTCGACGCGGCTCCGCTGTCATCGTGGTGGACGGCGCCTCGTCCCCCCTCCCTTGGGCTGAGCGCGGGTGGTCAGCGGCGTGCGAGCTGCCGTTCGCCGCCCGCGCCCGGCTGGTAGGTCAAGCCGACCCGGCCCTGCCTCGATCATCGTCAGCCCCTCGATCGCACGCTGCATCCGGCCGAGGCAGGACGGCCCGCTCGACATCGCCATGTCGCCACCAGAGGCGCCTGCTCTTCCAGCTTGCTTCCTGCTGTCCACCCTCGGGCGCCAGGCCGGCCATCTGGTGTCGTCCTCGTCTTTTCACGCTGCGACCACGGTCCTGCACGGTCCTGTGGAGGCAGTCCGTCATGGGCAGCAGGCACGGCGGGTCACCGCAGACCACCGCGGCCGCAGGGCGCTCCGGGCGGGTCGGTCAGTGCCTGAACGCGTCCCTGATCTTCGCCCCGGCCTGCTTGATGTTGCCCTTGAGCTGGTCTCCGCGGCCTTCGGCCTGAAGGCGCCGACTGCCGGTGGCGCGGCCGGTTGCCTTCTTGGCTCCGCCCTTCATCGCTTCGGCTTTGTGCGCGATCTTCTTCGCGATACTCATGGGTGGCCACCTTGGGTGAGTTGTCTGCTGGAGGTACGGCGGCACGAATACTGGTGGGTCGGCGGTCAGCGATCCGCGCGTGCGGCGGTGGCCTACCGGGGGGCGGCTCGGTGCCCGAACAAGTGCAGTCTCCTGTGATGACCGCCGTGCGGTTCGAGGGAACGGTCGCTTTGCGGTGAGTCGTTTCCCCGCGCGTTCGCCGTCTCCGTGCGGCCGGTTCCCCGTTGGCCGTTCAGGTCGTGGCGATCGTTGCCGGCAGCGGTCGGCTCGCGGCGCTTGAGTCCGTGGCGCTCGGTGCTGCCATGGCGCGAGGTACGGCGTCGTGCACCGGTGAACAGCATGATCAGCCCCAACACGGCCGCCGCCCCGACGATGATGCCGTACAGGAACAGCATGCCGGTGGAGCCGGCCATGTCGTAGCCGAATACCGAGAACCCGCCTGTGAGTTCATGCCCGCTGCCACCGTTGGTGACAATGCCGGCCACGCCGACGACTACAGCGGCGAGCAGGATGAGGAGTCCGAGGATGCCGATCATGACGCGCTCCAAGGAGCTACTGGGTATGTCCCACGGTAGAACCGCAGTGGCCAGGAGGCCACTGCGACCGGAACGCACAGGATTCCCCGGGACCGGTGGCTGACTCGCCCCGGAGGGTCGTGGGTCGCTTGCCCGGGGCGAAGCCGGGTAACGCGCTGCTGACCGGGCTCCGTCCTGCTCGTCCCGCTCGGCATCAGGGCCTGCGCGGTGTTGTTGGTGGACCGCCGCTTTCCGCTGCCGGCCGGGGTACGTCGGACACAGCGGGGCCGGTCCCGGGACCCGTACCTTCACCTTCACCTGCGGCTGCTTCGCTGGACTGCGCTGCTGGCCCCGTCGCCGTCCAGGCGGTGCAGTACAGCAGCAGCCTGGCCATGAGGTTGATCCACAGCACGACGGCGACCGGCACAGCGAAGGCGCCGTACATGCTTTTCGCCGCGACGCCCTGAAGATAGCCGGTCAGCAGCAGCTTGAGCAGTTCGAAGCCGACCGCGCCGATCAGGCCGGCGATCACGACCGCGCGCCGGCCAGGGTGCACCCGCGGCAGCCGGGTGAGCAGGAAGACGAGCAGCAGGAAGTCGACGAGCAGGGCGATGGCCAGGCCGGCGAGGAGGAGCAGCGTGCGTCCGGCGCCGCCCTCGATGCCGATCTTGTCGGCGGCCCAGGCAACACCTCTGGTCGCGAACACGGAGCCGGCCATCGCGGCCAGCCCGACCACGCCGAGACCGACCAGTACCCCGGTGTCCTTGAGCCTGCGCAGGATCGGATTTCCCGGGTCCTGCTCCTTCTCCCAGACCGCGCGCAGGCACCCGCGCAGGGCGCCGACCCAGTTGATGCCGATCACGAGCAGCAGCGCGCCCGCGATGAGCCCGACGGTTCCGGCGTGCGCGACGAGGCTGTTCAGGTCCAGCAGGTTGGAAAGGCCCGGCGCCTGGCCGGCGATCTTGCCCTGGAGCTCGCTGAGCTGGTCCTTGCTCAGCAGCTTGGCTCCGATCGCCGCGCCCGCAGTGATCAGCGGAAAGAGTGCGACGAAACTGGTGAAGGTGATGGCGGCGGCGAGCCGCGCCCAGTGGACCTTGGCCAGCCGCTCGTACGCGCGCCACATGTGCGTACGCATCAGCCGTGCGATCCCAGGCAGCCTTCTCAGCCATTCCATGGAAAACACCCACTCTCAGCGTATCCACGGCGAGAGAAGACGCATCTGGCGGCGATACTCCGCCGCCTTCCGTGACGAAGTGGGTGCCCTGCGCGTGCGGTCGGTGGTCAGCGGGGAACACCCCGCCCATCCACCCGGTTCCACACCCGGAGACCGGCGACCGCCACAGAAGGCATCACGCCCGGACGGGCCGAAACATCAGGAGGTCAGCGGGATTCGGAAGTGGTTGCCGCGTGGACAGGTGAGCGCCACGGTGAGAAGGAGAGCACTGTGCGAGATCGGAGGACACCGTGATCGCCCTGGGAGTCATTCTGCTCATCATCGGGTTCCTGGCCAAGATCGCCATACTGTGGACCATCGGGATCATCCTGGCCGTCATCGGACTGATCTTGTTGCTCCTGGGCGCTCTCGGGCATGGGGTCCGAGGGAGACGGCACTACTGGTAGAGGGCCCCGGCACCCGCACGGCGATGAAGTCCCGCGCGTGGAGAGCCGACGGCCGGCGGTGCAACGACGACCGTGTGCGGGCATGCACCGCTGCGCGCTCACCCGTGAGATCCAAGATCGTGCGGGGAAGCCCGATGAGAGTGCGGCGCACCGCGTGCCTGGGCATACGTCACCGGCGGCCGCTGAAGCCTGTCGTGCGGGGCGTGCCGAGCTACTTGCGGCGCAGTCGTCTCTGATCATGGCTGCCGGTCGTGGGCTGTAAGTGAGTGGAGGATGCGATGTCAACCATCGTCATCATCGTGGCTGTCGTGGTCATCCTGGCCGTGGTCGCGCTGGTCCTGCGGACCACGATCCGGCGTCGGCAGCTGCGGGAACGTTTCGGGCCGGAATACGAGTGCACGGTCGCGGCATGCTGCGGCCCCTCGACGGCTCGCTCACGTGCGGGCTGCCGCTTGAGGTCCACGATGCCGGCGACCTTCAGTGCGAAGCCCTCCAGCAATGAAGCCGGCCAGGAGAAGCCATGCACCGTAACGCGGCGTGCCGTCACCGTCCTGGAAGGGCTCTGCTGCGCAGCTCCACCTCGTGCGCGGGGACGGACAGTGGCTCCAGCGCCTGGGGCGGCCCCTGAGCCGTTCGGGTCCGTTCCCGGCATTTCGCCGCGCCGGCTCCGTTCCCTCGCGGTTTGCTGCGTGGTGCGGGGGAAATCCGACGCCGGTGCTTCCGGCCCGCTTGTGTACGCGGTCGCACCGTCGAGGAGATCGCCGAGGACAGACGAGAACGGGGCCCAGGGTGCATCGCGACAAGCTCGGGATCTACCTCAATGACCACCTGGCCGGTGCCACCTTCGGCATCGGGCTTGCTCAGCGCATCGCCCACCAGCACCGCCACTCGGCGCGCAGCGCCGACCTGCAGCGCATCGCCGACGAGATCGCCCAGGACCGGCAGAGCCTGCTCGAAGTCATGGACGCACTCGGCGTCCCCGCACGCCGCTACAAGGTGTGCGGTGGCTGGGCGGCCGAGAGGCTGGGGCGTCTGAAGCCGAACGGCGTCCTGTACCGGCGCTCCGGGCTGAGTACGTTGATCGAGCTGGAGACCCTGCGGCTGGGAGTCGAGGGGAAGACCCTGATCTGGCGCACGCTGCTCGTCGTGGCCGCGGGCGAGCCCCGTCTGGATGAATCCCAGCTGCACCATCTGCTGGACCGGGCACGGGGCCAGATCGACACACTGGAGATGTTGCGCCTCACGGCAGCGGCGGCGGTGTTCACCCCCGAGGCGCGCGGCGTGACTTCTGACAGCCCGTGAGATGGCGACGTCGTCGACCGTGTAGTCGACAGGCACACCGATGAAGCCTTCCGATGCCGCGGGCCGTCCTTCTCCGTTCGGACGGCTGCGCCGGGTGATCCGGCATTCGCCGGTCGGGCGCGGCTGGAGACGGGGCCGTGAGCTGGAGCTGGGATCGCGGTCACTGGGTTTCGCGGCGCTCGGGTTCCTCACGCTGGTGCCACTGCTGATCGTTGTCTCCGCGGGTGATCCGACACACGGGCGGGGGTTCGCGCAGTGGTTGGGGGACGGGATCGGCGTGTCGACGGCTTCCAGGGAGCAAATCGGGCAGCTGTTCACCCGGCCCGGCCAGGCAGCTCGGACCACGACGGCGTTCGGCCTTGCCGCCCTTGCTGTCTTCGGTCTGTCGTTGGGCTCGGCGGTGCAGACCGGTTACGAGAGGGTCTGGGAGCTCTCCCCAGCGCGCTGGTATGCCCGGTGGCGGCATGTGCTGTGGCTCGTCGTACTCGTCGGGTACCTCTTCATGTCCGCCACCACCACGCTGTGGCGACAGTCTTTGGCCCTCACGTCGGCCGCATTGCTGAGCGCGGTTCTGTTCTTCTGGTGGTCGCAGCGGATGCTGCTCGGTGGGCGGGTCGGCTGGGGCGCCCTGCTGCCCGGTGCGGTGATTACGGTGACCGGGCTGATCGGTCTCAGGGTCTTCTCCCGGCTCGTCTTCTCGCCGTTGATCGCGTCCAGCGCGGTCACCTACGGCGCCATCGGCACCGTCCTGGTCGTGCAGTCCTGGCTGGTCGGCGTGGGCGTGGTGGTGTTCGGCGGTGCGCTGGTCGGCCGACTGGTGCTTCAGCGCCGACACCGTTGAAAAGACCGACCGGCCAGACGGATACGCGCCGTGCCCAGCAGGCCCCGGATACCGGAGGCCGCGCGGCCCGGCACCTGGCACGCCGGGTGTTCGGTGATCCAGGCTCCGTCCTCGGGCCCGCCAAGCGGCAGCAATCGGCCGGGAGCGAGCTGCTGCCGGTGCAGCCAGCATCCATGCGTCAGCCGCCACCGGCGCTGCGCCCAGGCTGCCCGGTATCGCCGCTTGCGCCCTCGTCCGGCAGCCCGATCCCACATGGGCCGCATCGCGGAGGCGAACAAAGCAAAGGGTATTTAAAATGAATGGAATAGCGAGGTAAGCCAAGTATGCCCTCTTGGGAAGGAATTATCGATTATGGGCGAAGCCGGAGGACAGAATCGGCCCGCGACCTCCGAAAGGGAGTCCACGGGCGAGGACGCAACGAGGCCGAGGGATGCGGGCGGGAAGCGTGGCGCCCCGGGCTCCCGTGGCCGGACCACCATCGAGGACGTCGTGGTCATGAAGATCGCCGGGATAGCGGCCCGCGAGGTGATCGGGGTGCATGCGCTGGGCAGCGGATTTTCCCGCTCCATGGGGGCCGTCCGCGAAATGGTGCCCGGAGCCGGCAGCGGCAAATCCGTCACACGTGGGGTCAAGGTCGAGGTCGGCGAGGTGCAGACGGCCATCGACCTGGAGCTCGTCGTTGACTACGGCGTCGCGATCGCCGAGGTAGCGAGTGCCGTGCGGGAGAACGTGATCTCCGCAGTGGAGCGGATGACGAGCCTGGACGTTGTGGAAGTCAACATCGCGGTGAGCGATGTGAGACTGCCCGACGAGGAGGACGAAGAGGAAGAGGAACAGCGCGTCCAGTAGCCCCGCAAACGGGGTAGCTGAGCGAAGGAGCACACGATGAGTTGGGCTATGGCGGGGTTGATTGCGGGAATGGCATTGGGCTTCGCCGGGTTTTTCGGCGGCTTCTGGGCTTTCCTGCTGGTGGCGGCGCTGGGCGTCGTCGGACTCATGGTCGGGCGGCTCATGGACGGTGACCTGGGCCCTGGCTCCTTGTTCCGCCCCCGCGACGACCAGCAACGGATCCGCGAGGACCGTCGACGGGTCCATGCACAGTGGCTGCGGTGACTGGTGACGCCGGCCGACCCCCACGGGGTCAGCGCGGAGGCGGTTCTCGCTGGTGAGTACCAGCCGGCGCGGCGGACGGCGAGGACCGGACGGCGGCCGATCGGAGTGGCCGTCCTGGTCAGGAGGTCGGCGGCGAGAAGCCGGGTGGCGAGAACAGCCGTATGAGGACCAGACGGCCGGTCGCTGCTGCATCGCGCCAGTTCGATGTGCGTCAAGGGCGCTGCCGTCGACGGTACGTGGATTGCTTGCCATTTCCGGGCGGGCAGGTGGAAGAGAGGGGGCACGTGGGTACCCGCTGCGGAATCGCTGGTGCAAGCGTGCAGGGTCGGCGTGCTCGCCACCCCGCTTCCAAAGGTTCGTCGGGGTTTCGTCCTCCCGGGTGACCATGAGTGCTCTGACCCCGCGCCCGCTTTGACTGCTGATTCGGTGGACCGGTACAGGCCGTGCCGCGCCGCGATCCACCCCCGACGGTTGTGCGGTGTTGTGTGGTTCGGCCAGGCACGGCTGGTGCTCGGCTCGTGCCCGCGGAGCCTGGGCAGTGGTCGAGGGGGGCGACGCATTTCCGGTCGAATAGGGGCGAGCGCCGATGCTGAATATCTCATGCCGCAACTGCAGAAATGGCCACTGGTGCGGTAAGGGTTTTTTGCCCTCTCGAAACCGTCGGGATCATGTGCCGCGCATGGCCGCCAGTACCGTGCTACCGTCGATCTCAGTTGCAGTTGTGATTCCCAAGACTTCAAGCGTGGTCGCTGTCGTACATGGCGGAGCGCTTTCGTATTTCCGGTGTTTATTTCCGGACGGGCAATCAACGCAGCGACACGGAGCCCGCATGGTGTGGGCTCCGGGCACTGCCCCGAAGGAGATATGACATGGCTACTGGCACTGTGAAGTGGTTCAACGCGGAAAAGGGCTTCGGCTTCATCGAGCAGGATGGTGGCGGCGCCGACGTCTTCGCCCACTACTCGAACATTGCTGCCCAGGGCTTCCGCGAGCTGCAGGAGGGCCAGAAGGTGAACTTCGACGTCACGCAGGGCCAGAAGGGCCCGCAGGCCGAGAACATCGTTCCCGCCTGACGCTGACGCGTACACCGTAGCTGGGGCCCGCACCTTGGGTGCGGGCCCCAGCTCGTTGCTTTTCGGTGTTTCCCGTGTGCCCCGCAACGGCCGCACAAGCGGCGTGCGGGCAGCGAGTTCGATTTCCCGACCGCTATCCCGCGACGGGCAATCCGCCCGGATCCATGATCCGGCAACTGCTTCGCTCTTCTTTGCGGCGTTGCCGGTCCCGCTTCGGCGTGCAAGGGGCGAAATATTTCCGCCCCGCTTCGTTTCATTTCATTTCATCGGTTCGTTCTGGCGATTCTTGTGTGCGGCTTATTGCCACTGGGAATTCCTCGACGTACCGCATCGAGGAAGGTTCTCCATGAACCGCACAGCTCGCACGAATGACCGCTACTCCCGCTCTGCCGGCTCGTCAGGCTCAGGCCGCGGCGGCTACCGTTCCGGTGGGCCGAACCGCTCGGGCACGGGCCGTTCCGGGGGCCCCGGACGGCGTCCCGCGACTCTGCAGGGAGAGTTCGCCCTGCCCGTCACCCGCACTCCCGCCCTGCCCCCGGCCGAGGCTTTCGCCGAGCTGGACATGCCGCCGGCACTGCTGGCGGCCCTCGGCGCGGAAGGCGTGTCCGCCCCGTTCCCCATCCAGGCCGCCACGCTGCCGAACTCGCTGGCCGGACGCGATGTTCTCGGCCGCGGACGCACCGGATCGGGCAAGACGCTGGCCTTCGGCCTGGCCCTGCTGGCCCGCACCGCCGGACAGCGCGCCGAGCCCCGCCAGCCGCTGGCCCTGGTCCTGGTCCCCACCCGGGAGCTGGCCCAGCAGGTCACCGACGCACTCACCCCCTACGCCCGGTCGCTGAAGCTGCGGCTGGCCACCGTCGTCGGCGGGATGTCGATCGGCCGGCAGTCCAGCGCACTGCGCGGCGGCGCCGAAGTGGTGGTCGCTACGCCGGGACGGCTCAAGGACCTCATCGAGCGCGGTGACTGCCGCCTGAACCAGGTCGCCATCACCGTGCTGGACGAGGCCGACCAGATGGCCGACATGGGCTTCATGCCTCAGGTCACCGCTCTGCTCGATCAGGTCCGTCCCGAGGGGCAGCGGATGCTCTTCTCGGCCACCTTGGACCGCAACGTAGACCTCTTGGTCCGGCGCTACCTCACCGACCCGGTGGTCCACTCCGTCGATCCCTCGGCGGGCGCGGTCACCACGATGGAGCACCACGTACTGCACGTCCACGGTGCCGACAAGCACGCCACCACCACCGAGATCGCGGCCCGCGAAGGCCGGTCGATCATGTTCCTGGACACCAAGCACGCCGTGGACAACCTCACCAAGCACCTGCTGAACAGCGGCGTGCGCGCCGCGGCCCTGCATGGTGGCAAGTCCCAGCCCCAACGCACGCGCACCCTGGCCCAGTTCAAGAGCGGACATGTCACCGTCCTGGTGGCCACCAACGTTGCGGCCCGCGGCATCCACGTCGACAACCTCGACCTCGTCGTCAACGTCGACCCGCCGAGCGACCACAAGGACTACCTGCACCGCGGCGGACGCACCGCCCGCGCCGGCGAGTCCGGCAGCGTCGTCACCCTCGTCCTGCCCAACCAGCGCCGCACCATGAATCGCCTGATGGTGGACGCGGGCATCACCCCGCAGTCCACCCAGGTCCGCTCCGGCGAGGCCGAACTGAGCCGTATCACCGGAGCCCAGGCACCCTCCGGCATCCCGGTCACCATCGCCGCACCAGTCGTCGAACGCGCCAAGCGCAGCGGCTCCTCCACGCGCGGCCGCCGCAGCCGCCCCGCCCAGGCCCGCCGTGCCGCAGGATCATCCCGAACCGCGACACCGACGGCGCGGCAGACCTCCTCGGCCCGGGCCGCCTAGGCCGGTCCCGGACGATCACGCCCAGCTCGTCGGATCACCATCGTCACGGAGGCTTTCGTTGATGCTTCAGAGCTCACCCCCAGGCGGACTGCTCCGGCAAGGCAGCCGGCGACGTCATGACGTCGCCGGGACCACAGGTCGGCGACGACATGATCGTCGACCTGGCGCTGTCCGTCCTCATCGGGGCCCGTGCCGACGATCTCCTCGTCCGTGACGAGGACGGGCGATGTACGGGCCTGATCACCCGTTCCCAGATGACAGCCCACCACCAAGGGCACGACGCCGAACGCGCCATGCGCCAACGCGCGCTGCGGGCCTCACCCGTGATCGGTGAGGACGGGCACGCCCTGGGCGCCGTCGTCCTCACCCGTTGATACCTCTCCGCCCGGGCCGGTGATCCGTTTCCGGCTTCTCTTCGACCTTGTAGAGGCACTATGCGCGTCGTCATCGCCGGCTTCCCCTTCAACCTGCTCAAGACCGAGGTGCAGGATGCGATGAAGGGCATCAAACCCGAACCCGTCACGGGTGAGTCCGTGCTCATCGGCCGCCGCCATTACCCCGTCAAACAGGTCGGGGAGATCATCACCCGGCAGGACCGTCGTGACTTCTCCGCCGGCGAAGTGACCCGAGCTCTGAGCCGCCTCGGCTTCGTGTGCCGCCCGGCTGCCGCGCTCGTGCCACCGACCGGTCTCACACCACTGGAGACGGCGTCGGCCTTGCTGGGGCACCCGGCCCGAGCCTGACCGGACCGCTGTGGCAATGCAGGCCCGACGGTCCGAAGGAGGACGGAAGCTGTGTCCCGCGACGCCGCCGAATCCGGAAGTGTGTCCCTCGCCCCGGTGAGGGGAGAACGTGCTCCAGCCGGCCAACCCCGCGGAGCGCGTACTCCGTCACCGCCTTGCTGCTGTTCGGGACGAGCGCCATCTCCCTCGCCGTCTGTTGACCACAGCAGATGTCCTGGCGCGTGGGCCTCGTCCGTCCCACGTCCCGATGGCCCGCCCGGCTCCCGGTGAATCAGAGGCGCGGAGCCTCGGACGCTGCCGCGAGATCAGGGCATACCCCGACCGTGGCGCTCAACCCGGTTGGCGTCAGGCTGACGGCGAACAGCTCCGGCGACGATATCGACGGAGCTCGTCTGCGTGGTTGCTGTGGGTCGGCTGTGACTCCGGCCTGTCCGACGGCGACTGAACGTCCCCGGGGCGCGGCGGCCGTGCGCGGGCGCGGAAGCGGAGTTCAGGCGTCGGTCTTGCGGCGGGGCCCGGAGGGCGAAGCGCGCAGTTCTTCGTTGATGCGCTGAGCTTCGTCGAGCTGGTCTTCGAGGATGATGATGCGGCAGGCGGCTTCGACGGGGGTTCCCTGGTCGACGAGTTCGCGGGCGCGTGCGGCGATACGCAGCTGGTAGCGGGAGTAGCGGCGGTGGCCGCCCTCGGAACGCAACGGCGTGATCAGCTTGGCCTTACCGAGGGCCCGCAGGAAGGCGGGGGTGGTGTCGAGCATTTCGGCGGCTCGACCCATGGTGTAGGCGGGGTAGTCCTCGTCGTTGAGACGATCGTGAGAGTTTTCTGCGGTCATTTGCACCTCTGATGGGGGAATGCATCGTGGGGCCCTGGTGCCGAACACGCACCAGGGCCCCGAGGGATTGAACACCATCTGCCGGCTTACTGTGGTGCCGGCTTTCTGTTTCCGCACCGTCGCCCGGGAGAGGGCGGGAAGTGCGGGGATCGCGGATGTGTGACCGGGGACCACCTTCCGTTCCGGGGCCTGCGGTACCCGAGCGGACTCACTTCCTCGCCCGGGCGATCCTGATGGTGTCTGCCTCCTTATCTTCCTTCTGTCGTCCTGCTTACTACTGCAGATCCTGCGATTCCGCTCGCGGTCCCGGGGGCCGCCCGGCCCGGCAGTCAGTCGCGGGGCCCACCTGCATACCTTTCGGCCCCGCGACTCCACTGCCGTGCCTCTTCTGGCACCGCACGCGCGGCAGTTCGACCTCTGCCGCGCCTTTCGATCTCTTGGCTACGACGAAAAGCCTAAACCTCGAGAGGCTGCATGTCTACCACCGCCATGACAGATTTTCTGTCAAGGTGGTGGCCGAGCTTCTGTCATCCGCGCCTGATGGAAACTGCACCAGGAAGTGCGTTGTCCGGGGTGTGGGAACCGAAGGGGCGGGCACACTGCCTGTCACGGCAAAAGGGCGCAACAGATCACAGGTGGGGTGTACGCGCATGAACGGCATGAAGATCACCAGCGCCGCCCCTCATCCCGTGTCGACCGTGGTGCGGGGCGAAAGCCCGGACAGCATCCACCGAGCCCGCGAGGCGACCCGCGCATTCACTGACAACCTCACTCCAGCACCGGATCCCGAGCGCACGGACACCTTCCTCCTGGTGGTCTCCGAACTCGCCACCAACGCACTGCGCCACGGCGGTGGCCGGTACACCCTCCAACTCTTTGCCGGCCCGGACACGCTGAACGCCGCGGTCAGCGACCTCAGCTCGGCGGCCCCCCGCGAACGCGCACCTGATCTCAACGGCGGCGGCGGTGGCTTCGGCTGGCACATGGTCCGCCACCTTGCCAGCCACTTGGCCATCACCCCCGCCCCCGGAACCGGCAAAACCATCCATGCCCAACTCCCCCGGTAGCGGGGCCTGTCGGCGAGCTGTGCCGATGCCCTCGGGCCTCGCTGGCGTCTGATGGTCTTCCTCGGTGCGCGGAGCGATGCTCAAGGGCACGATGGTCCGCGCCGGCCAGCCGTCTGAGAAGGCCGCGCTGATCTACCAGCACTGGGACCCTGAACGGCAACAGGAAGTGGCGAGCGGACTGGACGACCTCGTGCGGGCTGCCCGCAGCAAGGCGGATCAGAAGCCTTCTGGTGCGGATCTGGTGCGCGACGCCTGAACTGGTCCAGACAACAAACAAGGCCCAGGTCGCCGACCTGGGCCTCAACTATGGAGCGGGTGACGGGAATCGAACCCGCGCTCTGAGCTTGGGAATCAGGGGGCTTTCGGGTGCCGAATGGCGTCCTGACCAGCGAAGACGCCGCGGCTGGGACGGGCGTGCCCGGTTGAATCTCTGGCCCTTGTTGACCGTGGTCTACCGGTCTATCTGGCACGGCACTGGCACGGTGGGCGATGCGGCCCCGGAACGGAGGCATTCCCGCAGGGGGCGGCTCGCGACGCGCCACGGGCACTGCTGCTGACTGGTGATCCGGCGCCGGCGCCACTGGCTGTGACCATCAAGACGACTGTCTATCCGCGATCTGAACGTGGCGTGGCGGTGCCGCCTGAGGTCGCTTCGGCTTTCGGGTGGAGGACGCCGCGGGCCTGCTCCGCGGCGCGGGTCATGCTCTCGTTGACGAAGTCGAGGAAGCGGGCGACGCCTTCGAGGCGGGCGGCAGCCGGGGTGTCGGGGCCGAGGATGCTGACGCCCTGCCGTGCGGTCTCGATGACCAGGGCGTTGGACCGGGCGCTGGCGATCATCCCCTGGTACCAGACGTCGTCGTCGACGATGTAGCGGTCGCGGCGGCGTTCGTCGCGTTCCCGGCGGACGAGGCCCTGGCTTTCGAGGAGTGTGATCGCTTTGGAGATGGACGCCGGGCTGACCTGGAGGCGCTGGACGAGTTCGGAGGCGGTGAGGCTGCCCGCGTCGGTGGTGTAGAGGCAGGTCAGCACCCGGGAAGTCATCTTGGGCAAGCCCGATTGCATGATGACGGTAGTGAGCGTCTCCTCGTACTCGTGCACGGCCTCGGCGTCGCGTCCGTCGGTCTGCACGGGCGCCTCCGGCCCCCTGGGCGCGGCCTGCCTGCGCAGGCGGGCGCGGCGTTCGGTAGCGCGGTGGGCCAGGTCGGCGCGGTAGGCGGTGGGGCCGCCGTTCCGCATGACCTCACGCGTGATCGTGGAGGTCGGACGGTCGAGCTGTCTGGCGATCTCCGCGTAAGCGAGGCTGTCGGCCAGCCCCAGCGCGATCTGCCGGCGTTCCTGCTGGGTGAGTCTGCCTCCCGGCATCGTGACCTCCTTCGTGCTCCTTGATGCCTCCAACATAGCGTTCACTCTCTATCTATTGCAACGAAAGAGTAGCGCTCGTTGCATTGAATTCGAAATTGTTGCAACGATATTCCAGCCTCTACCTGCGTTGATGGCGATTTGACGCAACGAACTTGTTGCTGGACTTTGGAATGCAGCGTAGCGTTTCCTGCATCCGAAACAACGAGTCGCAGGAGAGCACGATGCAGAAGTTCGACACTCCCGCCCCGGTCTCCGCCGTCCTCGACATCCCCGCGGGACGCGTCCGGTTCATCGCCGCCGACCGGGCCGACACCACGGTCGAGGTCCTGCCCGCGGACGCCTCGAAGGGGCGCGACGTGAAGGCGGCGGAGCGGATCACGGTCGAATACGGCGACGGCGTCCTGCGGGTCGCGGCCTTACCGGCGGAGAACCGGATCCTCGGCAACTCTGGATCCATCAAGTTGACCGTCCAGCTGCCCGCCGGCTCCCGCATCGAGGCGAAGGCGGCCAGCGCCGAATTCCGGGGCGTCGGACGGCTCGGCGACGTCGCCTTCGAGGGCGCGCACGGCTCGGTCAAGCTCGACGAGGCCGAAAGCGCCCGCCTCACCCTCGCCGCCGGCGACATCTCGGTCGGCCGCCTGGGCGGCCCCGCGGAGATCAGCACCCAAAAGGGCGACCTCCACATCGCCGAGGCCGTGCGCGGCACGGTCGTGCTGCGCACCGAGGCCGGTGGGATCTCGGTCGGCGCCGCCCGCGGAGTCTCCGCCGCACTGGACGCCGGCACCGCCTACGGCCGGATCCATAACGCGCTCAAGAACACCGACGGCGCCGCGGGCCTGAACATCCACGCGACCACCGCCTACGGCGACATCACCGCCCGCAGCCTCTGACCCGCCGTGCCGGGAGGCATCCCGCACAGCGAACGCAGCACGGCCACCGCCCTGGACGCGCTCGCCCTCGGCGGCCGGCACAACCTCACCGCAACAACCACCCACGCAACCCATAAGGAGCACAGCCATGTCCCTCATCCTCACCGGGCAGGACCGCCCGGAGCTGCAGAAGGCCATCGAGGAGATCGTCGAGTCCGGATTCGCCGGGGTGCAACTGCGCGTGCACGATGAGCGGGGCGAGTGGGTCGGCAGCGCCGGGGTGCGCAAGCTGGGCGAGAGTGCCAAGCCGCCGACCAACGGTCACTTCCGGATCGGCAGCACCACCAAGACCTTCGTCGCGACCGTGGTGCTGCAACTGGTGGCCGAGGGCAAGATCGGGCTGGACAGCCCGGCCGATGACTACCTGCCCCGGTTCGGGCTGGACCGGCGGATCACGGTGCGGATGCTGTTGCAGCACACCAGCGGGCTGTTCAACTTCACCGGCGAGTACTACGAGGACGGGACGGTCGTGCCGGGGATCCCCTGGCAGGGCCAGGAGTGGGTGGACAACCAGTTCCACACTTACCAGGACGAGGAGCTGGTACGGCTGGCGTTGTCCAAGCCGGCGCGGTTTGAGCCGGGGACGGACTGGAGCTACTCCAACACCAACTACGTGCTGGCCAAGTTGCTGATCGAGGAGGTCACCGGCCGCTCGTTGGCAGAGGAGATGCAGCGGCTGATCCTGCGGCCGCTGGGACTGTCGGGCACCGTGGTGCCGGGCGCCTCGCCGGAGATCCCCGAGCCGCACGCTCACGGCTACTACCGGTACGAGCACGCCGGCCAGTGGAAGGTGGTCGACGTTACCCGCTTCAACGCCTCCTGGATCTCCGCCGCTGGTGACATGATCTCGACCACCGAGGACCTCCACACCTTCTTCTCCGCGCTGATGAGCGGCAAGCTCCTGCCGGACTCGCTGCTGGCCGAGATGCGCACGCCGCACCCCAAGAGCGGCGACCACCGCTACGGCCTCGGGCTGTTCGTGCAGGACACGGACGGCGGCGGCACCATCTTCCACCACAACGGCGGCTTTGGTGGGGCGACGCTGATGTACAGCACGCCCGACGGCAGCAAGACCCTGACCGCCTCCCTGACCACCGGGGACGCCGAGCTCGACTTCGCCGCCACGGCCGAGGCGTTCCAGAAGGCGCACCAAAGGCTTGTCAAGGAGGTGTTCTGCAGCGGGCAGGCCGAGGCGGCTCACGAGGCGGCCGAGTCGGCTCAGTAGACGGGGCCGAGCAGCGCGAACCGGGCCACGCCAAGCTCACTGAGCTCGGCGTGGCCGTTCCACACGCGCGGACCTGCATGCGCCTGCGGCCGGGTCGGCCGAGCGATAAAGGCACAACCGGCTGTCAGGGCCGGGCTGACGGTTGGTCAGCCCGGCCCTCGTCGCGCTGTCCCGGGCTTCGGTGCAGAGACGGGGCGGGCGTCGATGAGGCGGGCCAGCTCATTCAGGGTGAAGGAGCGGAAGAAGTGCCTGGGGTCGGAGAGCAGGTGGCCGACCAGCCACAGCACCGCATCGACGTAGTCGTGGTGCTCTCGGGCCAGTTGGTCCAGGAGAGCATCCATGGGGCGGCTGCCGGAAGGCCGTCCGGTGCCGCTGTCTTGAGCATGGATTTGGAGAGGACGCTGCCTGTGGCGTGGAGTACCTGTGGGGTGAAGATCCGTACGGGGATGTCGGTCGGCGGCGTGCCGAGCAGTGCCAGGGCGCGGTCCACGGGTTGGACGGCGTATGCCCAGTCGCTGCCCTTGAGGACCAAGGACACAGTCTCGGCGTCGGTCGCCAGGGTGCGTTCCTTGATCACGTTGCGGTACAGCACGGGCAGGTCGAGATAGCCGCTGCCCTGGACGTCGAGGAGCAGCTCGTGGGCGCCGTGGAAACGGCATGTCGCGCCGAACAGTGCGCCGCGCTCGTCCAGGCGGAGGAGGCGGGTGCTTTCGAGTTCCGCCTCCTGTTCTGCCTCCTGCCAGCCGCAAGTGGGGCAGGGGAGGCGGGGCTGGAGCGTGCCGGTGGAGGGGGCCAGCCACCATCGCAGGTTCTCCCGCAGCGTCTGGCTGTGCAGGAATTCCGTCCTGAACGCCTGGGATGCTTGCTGGTCGGAGTACGTCTCGATGGAATAAGGGACGCCGGTCGCGGCTGACATGCCGTCGAGGAGCGGGCGGTAGTGCGCGTCGATCAGCTTGGCGACGGCGTCCGCGCCGAGTGCGTGGACGTAGGTGCGGCGATAGGTGCGCCCGGTTACGGGGTCGGCTGCCTTCTCGTACTCCGCGTTGTCCAGCGCGATGAAACGCACGGCGGTGTCGGTGGCCCAGGTGCGGTGGGCCTGCTGGGCGAGCAGGAAAGCGGCGGCTTGGACGAGGGCGGTGCCCAGGTGCGGCGATCCGTTGATCTGCGTCCCTACGACGCATGCGATCCGACGCGGCTGCACCGACCCCACCTGGGCGCGGATCAGGTCGAGGACATGTGCCAGAGAAGTCCCGAGGATGCCGTTCGCCGTAATGGGGAGCAGTTCCTCATCAGGTTCGCTCACGCGCCAACCTCCCGCAGAACAGGCAGAGTTACGGCTCCTGGGATCGTAACGGAGGCTGCCTCAAAGTCGGCTATGACCACGCAACAACCGGGTCAGGAGGTTCGTCGTGGCCAGGTTCCGAGGAAGGCTTGTGTGGAGTGCCCTACTCTCAGCAGAGGCCGCTCAGGTCGTGGCGCCAGCCGGTGAGCCGGCGCCGTACATCGTCTGAGGGTGCTCTGTTCGGGGCTCCCGCAGGCGCGGTCGATGAGGAGTATGGAACGGCGCCGCATGAGACGGCTCGCAGAGGGGCGTCGTCTACGACAGCTCCGGTGCGCCACTCCCGTGTTCGCGGGCGCATCGTTGCAGGCGGCCCAGCGGCCCAGCGGCCCAGCGGCCCAGCGGCCCAGCGGCCCAGCGGCACATGGCGCAGGCCACAAAAATTTCGTCTCGCGATTCGCGATGACCACCCATCAGGTCGCTCCGGAGGGTCTTGCGGATGCCAACTCGGTGCGTTAATCGGTCCCTTATGGTGCGCGGATGGCGCGCGGCCGAAAAATGGTCTAGACAACAACTAAGCCCCAGGCCGCTGACCTGGGGCTTCTGTATGGAGCGGGTGACGGGAATCGAACCCGCGCTCTGAGCTTGGGAAGCTCATGTTCTACCATTAAACTACACCCGCGTAATCCCGCCTCGGATCGAGGGCGGAACATCGTCGCACACTCTACCCCATCGCCGCCTCGCGGTGCATTTGGCGTGCCCGGGCGGGGGTGCGGGGCGCTCGGCGAGGCGGGGGTGGGGCGTGGCGCGGGGGACGGCTCGGGGACGGCTCGGGGGGTGTCCGTGGGTGGGATGCGGGTGCGGGGGGCGGGAGTTGAGGCGTACGGTTGGGCGTCGGAGTGCCGCGTGTAGTGGCGCCCAGTTCATCCCCTAATGTGGCTTTTGTTGTCCACGCAGTTGGGAGAGGGACTTGATGGAGCGCACCGTCGTACGTTGTGCCGAGGGCCACGTGTTCAGCACCGCTTCGTTCCCCATGCAGACCACCGACCGGCTCGGTCCCGGACGGTTGTTGCGCTGCCCGCGCTGTGCTCGGCTGCGGCATTCGGTGCCCGTGGAGCACGCGAAGCGGTAGTAGCGGTAGTGAGGTCGTAGCAGGGGGAGAGTCGGAAGAAGATCGGAAGAAGAGTCGTAAGAAGAGATCGCGAGGTTGAGTGGTGTGGCCCGGTCCCCGGTGGGGGCCGGGCCCTCGTCGTGCGAGGGGGGTGGTGCGGGCGCGTATCCTCGTGTGCGTGCTTCTCTCAGACAAGGACATCCGGGCCGAGATCGACGCTGGTCGGGTGCGCATCGATCCCTATGACGAGTCGATGGTGCAGCCGTCCAGTATTGACGTGCGCCTCGACCGGTACTTCCGGGTGTTCGAGAATCACCGCTATCCGCACATCGACCCCGCCGTCGAGCAGTCCGATCTGACCCGTGAGGTCGTTCCGGAGGGGGACGAGGCGTTCATCCTGCACCCGGGTGAGTTCGTGCTGGCCTCGACGTACGAGGTCATCTCGCTGCCCGACGACCTTGCTTCCCGGCTGGAGGGGAAGAGTTCGCTGGGGCGGCTGGGGCTGCTGACGCACTCGACCGCCGGGTTCATCGACCCCGGGTTCAGCGGGCATGTGACGCTTGAGCTGAGCAATGTCGCCACGCTGCCGATCAAGCTGTGGCCGGGCATGAAGATCGGGCAGCTGTGCATGTTCCGGCTGACCTCGCCGGCCGAGCACCCGTACGGCAGTGAGCGGTACGGCTCCCGTTACCAGGGGCAGCGCGGTCCGACGCCGTCCCGTTCGTTCCGGAATTTCCACCGTACGCAGGTGTGAGGCGGCCGCGGGCGCGGAGCGGGCGCCGGCGCGTGTGGGCACAGGGATACAGAAGGTCTGAGAGAGATACGTGAGTGACGTGCGGGAGAACCTGACGTACGAGCGGTTCGGCGGGGCGATCCGCGAGCTGGCGCAGACGATCGCGGACGACGGGTACGAGCCCGACGTCGTGCTGTCGATCGCCCGGGGCGGAGTCTTCGTCGCCGGGGGCCTGGCGTACGCGCTGGACTGCAAGAACATCCACCTGGTGAACGTGGAGTTCTACACCGGGGTGGGGACCACCCTGGAGATGCCGGTCATGCTGGCGCCGGTGCCGAACGCGATCGATTTCAGCGAGAAGAAGGTGCTGATCGCCGATGACGTCGCGGACACCGGCAAGACGCTGAAGCTGGTGCGCGACTTCTGCCTGGAGACCGTGGCCGAGGTCCGCAGCGCGGTGATCTATGAGAAGTCGCACTCCCTGGTGAAGTGCGAGTACGTGTGGAAGCGCACGGACGACTGGATCAACTTCCCGTGGAGCGTCGAGCCGCCGGTGGTCCGGCGGGAGGGGCAGATCCTCGACGCGTGAGCGGGAGGTGAGCGGGCGTCGGGGGATCCGCGGGGACGCCCTCTGAACCGTCCGTGGGACCGCTTCTTGCGATGGGTGAACCGCCCTTCGGGGTAAGGGAGTCGGCTGTGTGCCGGCTCCCTTTTGCATGTTCTTACGCGTCTTCTTGCGCAGGGTCTTACGCCGTCTTGCGGATGTGCTTGCACAGGTTCTTGCGGGCGTTTGCGGGTGCTTGCGCGTGTTTCGGCCAATCGCGTTCCGGGTGTTCCGCACTTGCTTACCTGCGAGTAAAAACCGGCGGTAACAGCAGGTCGGCGACCGGAGGGGAGGCCCCAGGTGCGGGTGAGACGTGGGCGGCGGGGGAGAGCGAGGGGCGCGGTCCTGGCCGTGGCCTTGACGGTGGCATTCACCGGGGCGGTGGGCGGAGTGAGCCTCGCCGAGCCCCGTACGGGTACGGGCGGTGCCGCGGCCGGAACGCGCGCCGCCCCGCTGGCGCCCGCCCTGGAGAAGATCCGGGCGGAGCAGGCGGTCAAGCTGTACGGGGACCCGGCACAGCGGCCCCTGGAGGAGCGGAAGACCTCGTTGATCTCGCTGGGCGACAGCGAGATCTCGGGAGAGGGCGTCGGGACGTACGAGCCGGGGACGGACGGGCCCGACAACTGGTGTCACCGGTCGCCGGACTCGGCGATCCACCGGACCGGGATCGCGGCGGACGTGACGTACAACGTCGCCTGCTCGGGCGCGTACAGCGGCAACATCGTGATCGGCGGCAGCAAGCAGTACCCCGACGAGCTGGTGCAGAGCGACAGTCTCGCCGTCGCGGCCCGCAACACCCGGCTGAAAATGGTGCTGCTGGTGGCCGGGGCCAATGACGATCTGCAGTTCGGGCCGGTGATGACGGACTGCGTGCAGCGCTGGTTCCTGCTGCAGGGCACCTGCGAGCCGAAGTACCGGCCGGGCTGGCAGGCGCGGGTGGACGGGCTGGTGCCCAAGGTCGAGCGGACGGTCGGTGATCTGCGGACCGTGATGCGGGACGCGGGGTACGCGGACGGCGACTACCGGCTCGTGGTGATGTCGTACCCGAGCCCGATCGGGCCGGACGTGGAGGACAACCCCGGCTACCCGGGGAAGCTGCCGGGCGGCTGCACCGGCTACACCTCGGACGCGGGCTGGGGCCGCAACGCCGCGGTGCCGGCCTTCGAGCAGGGGGTGCGCAGGGCCGCGCGGGACACGGGCGCGACCTACCTCGACGCCTCGCGGCTGTTCCACGGGCACGAGGTGTGCATGGAGGACACCTGGGCCCGCGGGCTGTATGTGAACCTCTCCAACCCCTTCCCGCCGAACGCGAATTCGGTGCGGCAGTCCTTCCACCCGAACGCCCGCGGGCACGGCGCGTTCGCGTCGTGTCTGACCCAGCTGTACGCGGCGCCGTCGCTGCGCGAGGCGTCCTGCGCGGATCCGGCGAGCACGGGGCGGCCGAAGCTGTACGCGGGGGCCTGGGACGACGTGTACCGGCCGCTGACGAACGCCGGTACGGGCAGCTGTGTGGACGCGACGGGCGGCGCCAGCCGCAACGGCACGGCGGTCGGCGGCTGGGACTGCAACGGCCAGCGCCATCAGGACTGGTGGTACGACGGCGAGCAGGGGTCGGTGCACGTGGGACTGACCCAGGACCGGTGTCTGGACGTGCCGGGCGCGCGTTACGAGGCCGGGGCCGGGCTGGTGCTGTGGAACTGCTCGGGCGCGGCCAACCAGCGGTTCGTACGGGCGGACGGCGGGTCGATCCGGCCGGCCGCCGCGCAGTCGCTGTGCCTGACGCTGGGCGGGGCGAAGGAGCCGCTCAGGCTGCGGGCCTGTGACGGGTCGGCGGGGCAGCGGTTCGTCCGGGGCTGAGGCGGCAGCGCGCCCTGCGGCCGCCGTACGTCGAAGGGGCCCGTCCCGGAGCCGAGTGCTCCGGGGCGGGCCCCTGACGTGGCCGGGACGGGCCTACAGCGTGCCGAGCTTGACCAGGGCCAGCAGCGCCACCAGCTGGATCGCGGAGGCACCGAGCGCCTTGGGCCACGGCAGGTCGTGCGACTTGCCGACCATGGACGTCAGCAGATAGCCGCCCGCCAGCCAGGTCAGCCAGCCCAGGACCTGGACCATGGGGGAGTCGCCGCCGAGGAACATCGCGAACAGCAGCCGGGGCGTGTCCGAGACCGTCATGATCAGCATGGACAGGCCGATGGTCGGCTGCCAGGCGCCGTCGCCGCCGAGCTGGCGGGCCATGGTGTGGGTGACGGCGCCCAGGATCAGGCCGCCGATGATGAACATCACGGCGGTGATCAGCACCCAGGGGATGCTGTTGGAGAGCGTGGCGTTCAGCACGTCCTCGCGGGCCTTGTCGAAGCCGAAGACCGCGAGCAGGCCGTAGACGAACGTGACGATCAGGGCCGGGGCCCAGACCTGGTGGTCGCGCATCTGCCAGAACGTGGCGTCGGGGCGCAGCACGAGGCCGGACAGCAGCTGCTTCCAGTGCAGCCGGGGGCCGACCGGGGGCGCGGAGGTCTGGCCGGCGCGGTAGGTGCCGCCGGCCGCGTACTCGCCGTCGCCGTACTGGTCGGGGTGGGCGCCGTAGTCCGGGGCCTCACCGATGCTGAACTGCCGGGTGGCACCCGGGTTGTTGTCCTGGGCGTACGGCGCGTAGGACTGCTGCTGGGGCTCGTAGCCGCCGTCGCCGAAGTACTCCGGCTCGCCGTGCTGCCCCTGCGGCTGCCCCTGCGGTCCGCCGCCGTACTGCTGCGGTGCCTGCTGCCACTGCCCAGGGGACGGTGGGGGCTGCTGTCCGTACGGTCCCTGCTGTCCGTACGGAGCCTGCTGCCCCTGCTGCCCCTGCTGTCCGTTCTGCGCGGGGCGGGCATCCCGTCCGCGACCCATCCTGAATCCAGCCACGTCTTCGAAAGTACCTGGTCCGCGCGGAACGGGTGGCCGGGCCGGGGTGGTGGGCCGGGGTTTGCTGCTGAGCTGTGACATCCCCTAGATGATTGAGTCCGATGTTTGTGCTGGCCGCGACCATGGCGAAGGGCGTCCGTTGGCCTGAGTGTGACTTCTGGCTTGGACGCCCTTCTGGCGGCACTGTACGTGTTCATCGACGACCATGTGGCGCCGTGTCGCCGGATC
>NZ_JBSFYC010000028.1:0-94936 GCF_053595675.1 Streptomyces sp. NPDC002446
GTCACCAGCCAGGGCCTGTTCCTGGCCAAGGTGTGCGCCGCCGCCACCGTCATCTCCCTCCCGGTGCTCATCGCCGGGTTCGCCGCCCAGGACAAACTCGTCCAGGGCCTCTCCCTCGGCGCCGTGAAATGACCTGCCGCTGACCGGACATCACCGACCCGGTGCACACCGTGACGAACGTGGGGCAAAACCGCTCGTCCGAGCAGTAACCGCTCATCTTTCGAAAAAGGCACCCAAAACCATTGACACCGCTTTTGACGGATCTTTAATGGAAGAGAAATTAAATATATGAGCTCAGGTTGCTCACATGAGCAAATCCCGCTGATGCGGCCGTGTTGATCGCCTGCAGGCTTGTTTATTTGAAGGGTTAAGGAAATGACTGCTGTGGCTGAATTCGCCATCCGTCGTGATGTCGAACTGACTTCTGCCTCGCTCAGGTTGCCGGCAGTCCTGCCCTCCGCCCGGCAAGCGCGAGCCTTCACCGCGGAGTATCTGCGGCTGTGGGGCGAGAGCGAAGAACTCATCGATGCGGCCGTACTGATCGTCTGCGAACTGGCGACGAACGCCATTCGGCACGGCGGCCGGCTGCCCACCGCATACGGGCACGAGCACGGGCCGGATCCCGCGATCACGCTCCGGCTGGCACTGCACTCCGATGTGCTGCACATCGAGGTGCACGACGGGTCCGCGATCCTGCCCGTCCAGCGTGCGGCCGGACGCGACGAGGACTGCGGACGCGGGATGCTGATCATCGCGGCGCTCGCCGATTCCTGGACGTGCGGTCCGGACCCCCAGGGCGGCAAGTGGGTACGGGCGACCCTCTCCCGCACCGCCGCCACCGTCACCGTCACCGAACCGTAGGGACGGCCCTGGGGGGAGCCCCGCGGCGGGTGCGTCGGAGGGCAGCGCCTCAGACCGCGGTGCGGGTCTCCGTACGGTCCGCGCCGTCCGTACGGCCCGCGCCGTCCGTACGGCCCACCCCGTCTGTACGGCCCACCCCATCCGTAGGGTCCGTGCTCACGGCGCCCGGCACCGTGCCCGCGCGGCCCCCGCCCCGCAGCCCGAACGCGCCGACGGCGACGGCGAGAAGGGCGGTGGCGAGCGGGACGGCGAGGGCGGCGTGGTAGCCGTCGAGCAGGGCGGCGGGGCTGCCCGAATCCGTGGCGGCGACGTTGACCGCGGTGGCGGCGGAGAGGCCGAGCGCGGCGCCGAACTGGAAGGAGGTGTAGAGCAGGCCGCCGGCCAGGCCCTGCTCGGACTCCGCGACGCCCTCCGTGGCGACGATGGTGAGCGGTCCGTACGCCAGCGAGAAGCCGAGGCCGAGGAGGATCAGGCTCGGCAGCATCATCGGGTACGTCCAGTCGGCGCCGACCGGCAGGAACAGGCCGTACGAGAGCGCCGCCAGCAGCAGCCCGCCGAAGATCACCCGGGCGTTGCCGAACCGGCCCACGAGCTTGGGGGTGAGCGTGGGCGACAGGATCGCGTCGACGCCGATGACGATCATCGCGAAGCTCGTCTGGAGCGTGGACCAGCCGCGCAGTTCCTGGAGGTAGAGCACCACCAGGAACTGGAAGCCGAAGAAGCCGGCGGCGAAGAGCAGCCCGACGAGGTTGGCGCGGACCAGTGAACCGCGGCGGAGGATGCCGAGGCGGACGAGTGGGGTGGCGGCGCGGCGCTCGACGGCAGCGAAGACGGCGAGGAGGGCGAGGCCGGCAGCCAGCGTGCCGGCGGTCTGGCCGAGGCCCGCGTGCGAGGCGCGTTCGACCCCCAGGACGAGCAGCACGATGGCCGCGGTGACGGTCATCGCGCCCACCAGGTCGACGCCCCGCCCGGCCCGGTCTTCCCGCGGCGACTTCGGCACGAGGGCGAGCGCGGCGACCAGGAGGACGGCGGACAGCGCGACCGGTGCGAAGAACACCCAGCGCCAGTCGGCCGCGGTGAGCAGCCCGCCGACGACCAGGCCGATGGAGAAGCCGCCGGCCGCGGTGCCGGAGTAGACGAGCAGGGCCCGGTCGCGCTGCGGCCCCTCCGCGAAGCTCGTGGTGATGACGGACAGGCCGGCCGGGGTCATGAAGGCGGCCGCGACGCCGGTGACGAACCGCGCGGCGATCAGCATCCAGCCCTCGGTGGCGAAGCCGCCCAGGCCGGAGAAGACCACGAAGACGGACAGCCAGAAGACGAACATCCGGCGGCGCCCGAAGAGATCGGCCGCTCGGCCGCCCAGCAGCATGAAGCCGCCGTAGCCCAGGACGTAAGCGCTCATGACCCACTGCAGCTCGCCGGTGGACATGCCGAGGTCCGCACGGATCGACGGGAGGGCCACGTTGAGCATGGCCACATCGATGCCCTCCAAGAAGATCGCCCCGCACAGGACGAACAGCACGCCCCAGTTTCTCGCGCTCATCTGCATCTTTGGATCCCTCGGTTCCTCAGTGACATGGGTGTATGGGTGGGGCGGGGGACGGGGGCGTCTCCCGCTCCCTCACCCTCGGTCGGCCGGGGAGGGGGAACAACAGCGAAGATCGCAATGTTCGTTCAGGCAGGCTTACCGATCCGGGGAATTCCGGGGAGCGGAGGTTGCCCATGGAGCGCGACGAACTGGAGTGCTTCCTCATCCTCGCCGAGGAGTTGCACTTCGGCCGCACGGCCGAGCGCATACGGCTGTCCCGGGCCCGGGTGAGCCAGCTCGTGCAGCGGCTCGAACGCCGCGTCGGCGCGCCGCTGTTCGTCCGTACGAGCCGCCGGGTCGCCCTCACCGCCCTCGGCCGGCAGCTCCGCGAGGACCTCGAACCCCACCACCGCGCGATCGACGCGGCCCTCGCCAGGGCCGCCGCTGCCGCGCGCGGCATCAGCGGGGTGCTGCACGTCGGCTTCTCCGGCCCGCCCGCCGGGGAGATCGTGCTGCGGGCAGCCGAGGCGCTGCGCGCGAGCCACCCGGAGCTCGACGTGGAGATCTGCGAGGTGCCGCTGTCCGATCCGTACGGACCGCTGCGCAAGGGCGAGTTCGACGTCCAGCTGACCGAGCTCCCGGTGCGTGAGGAGGACCTGGGCGAGGGCCCCGCGCTGCTCACGGAGGAGCGGGTGCTGGCCATCGCCTCCGGGCATCCGCTCGCCGCCCGCCGACGGGTCTCGCTCGAAGACCTGGCCAAGGTGGTGCTGCTGACGATCGCCGGTGAACTCCCCGACTACCGGCTTGAGCACCACGTCCCCGCGCACACCCCAGGCGGCCGCCCCATCGCGCACGGCCCTGGCGTCACCAACATGCAGGAGGCGCTGATGCTCGTCGCCGCCGGCAAGGGCGCCTTCCTCACCGCCGCACACACCGCCACCTACTACGCCCGCCCCGGCATCTGCTACCTCCCCTTCGACGACGCCGCCCCGGTCGGCTACGGACTGGTCTGGCGCGCCGGCGACAGCACCGGCGCGGTACGGGCCTTCGCACGGCTCGCGCTGGAGGCGGCGCGGGCCGAGGCCGTCCCTCCGTCATACCTCTCGAGTCCGTCGCGCGGATGAAACAGCGGGATGGCGGTCTGGGGGTCGTACGGTCTGGGGTCGTACGCGCCGAGGTTGCCCGCCACTTGCGACAAGATCGTCTTCCCGGTCTCGGTCCACGACGCCGACGACCGCGGGCAGACTTTCGGCCAGATCAGCAACGCGTTCATCCGCGTGGTGAACCAGGCCGACGGCCAGGAGCTCGCCCGCTATGACCTCAGCGAAGTCCCGTCCACGGACACGGCGATGGCCTACGGCGAGGTCCACCGGCACGGCGGCGAATGGAAGTTCCGCGCCGTTGGCCCGGGGTACGTGTCAGGGCTGAGAGGCATCGCTCTAGACTTCGAGGTCAATGTTTCGTAAAGCCAGGTACGGCGCGGGGGAGCCCCGTACAAAACGATTGGGTAGCCAGTGCTTTTGAAAACGTTCGGCGGGTCGTTCGCGGTCACCGCGCTCGGCCTGATCGTGGCGGTGTTCTACGGGGGGTGGACCGGCTTCGGGATCGTGGCGATCCTGTCCATCCTCGAAATCTCGGTGTCCTTCGACAACGCCGTGGTCAACGCCGGGATCCTGAAGAAGATGAATGCCTTCTGGCAGAAGATCTTCCTCACCATCGGTGTCCTGATCGCGGTCTTCGGTATGCGCCTGGTCTTCCCGGTAGTGATCGTCGCCATCAGCGCCAAGATCGGTCCGATCGAAGCGGTGCAGCTCGCGCTCGACGACAAGGACAAGTACCAGCAGTTGGTGACCGACGCCCACCCGTCGATCGCCGCCTTCGGTGGCATGTTCCTGTTGATGATCTTCCTCGACTTCATCTTCGAGGACCGGCAGATCAAGTGGCTCGGCTGGCTGGAGCGTCCGCTCGCCAAGCTCGGCAAGGTCGACATGCTCTCCGTCTGCATCGCGCTCATAGTGCTGCTCGTCACCGCGATGACCTTCGCCACCAACGCCCACCAGCACGGCGGCATCCATGTGGACAAGGCGGAGACCGTCCTGATCGCCGGCGTCGCGGGCTTGATCACCTACCTGATCGTCGGCGGCCTCTCCGGCTACTTCGAGAACAAGCTGGAGGAAGAGGAGGAGCGCGAGCACGAGGCCGAGGAAGAGGCCAAGAAGAGCGGCAAGAAGGTCCCGGCGGTCGTGATGGCCGGCAAGGCCGCGTTCTTCATGTTCCTCTACCTGGAGGTCCTGGACGCGTCCTTCTCCTTCGACGGCGTCATCGGCGCCTTCGCGATCACCAACGACATCGTCCTGATGGCGCTCGGCCTCGGCATCGGCGCGATGTACGTCCGCTCGCTCACGGTCTACCTGGTCCGCCAGGGCACCCTCGACGACTACGTCTACCTGGAGCACGGCGCGCACTACGCGATCGGCGCCCTCGCCGTGATCCTGCTCGTCACCATCCAGTACGAGATCCACGAGGTCATCACCGGCGGGGTCGGCGTCGCCCTGATCGCCTGGTCCTTCTTCTCCTCGGTCCGGCGCAACCGCAGGCTGGCGGCGGCCGAGGGCAAGGACACGGGGTCCAACGAGAAGGCTGAGGTCTCCTCCGGAGTCTGAGCCGGGCCGCCAGCGTGAGCCGCAGCCCGGTGCGGAGAGGGAGCCAGGGCGCCGAACCCGCCCTGGCTCCACTCCGTCCGGGATCCAGCGGTCCAGCGATGCAGCGTGTAACGGCTGATCCGCACCGGCGAACCAGCGCAGCACCAGCACGGCCTGCTTGAAGACGCCCGGGGCGTCGGTGCCTTGCGGGTGCCGAGCCGCCTGCGGTGGCCGCGCAACAGCATCGCAAGATGCGCATATTTGACACCAGGTCACCATCTCGACGACCCGCACGCGGTCACGTACCGCAACTATGACTTGCCGAAAAGGGCTCAATGGATAACTGATTGAGGTGACGTCGTTCCAAGATGACGTCATCTCAAGATGACGTCGTTCCACTCAGCCGAATGACGGGAGAATCATGGTGTGGTATACAGGCATAATGCCTTTACAGCGCCCCTTCCGCTTCGGTGTCAACATGTTCGTTCCCGGATCGCGACGCGAGTGGATCGCGAAGTGCCGCAGAGCCGAGGAACTCGGTTTTGATGTAGTCGGAGTGGCCGATCATCTGGGGTTCTCCGCGCCGTTTCCAGCAATGGTGCTCGCAGCCGAAACGACCGAACGGGTACGGCTGACCACGTTCGTGTTGAACACACCGTTCTACAACCCCGTCCTTCTCGCGCGTGATGTGGCGAGCACCGACCAATTCGTCGACGGGCGTATGGAACTCGGGCTCGGCGCAGGATACGTGAAGGCCGAGTTCGACACCGCGGAGATATCGTTCCCCAGCGGTGGAAAGCGGGTCGAACAGCTGGAACACACCGTCACCACGTTGCGCCGTCTGTTTGCGGACACGGAATATCAGCCGCGTCCGGCCCAACCATCCGGGCCGCCACTGCTGATCGGGGGCTGGGGCGACCGGCTGCTGCGGCTGGCTGCCACGCACGCCGACATCATCGCCTTCACCGGAGGCTGGGCCAACGCCACCGGTGATGTGCTCCAACTGGCCGGAAGCGCGCAGACGGAAGAACGGGTCGCCTACGTGCGCCGCCTACTCGGTGACCGCGCCGACGCCGTGGAGCTGAATCTCCTGGTGCAGCAGGTGATTCCGCCCGCCGAACGCGCCGCGGTACCTGACAGGTTCGAGCCGCTGCCGCCCGACACCGAGCACAGCCCCGAGGAACTGCCCAGCGTGTTGACCGGAACCCCGGCGGAGATGGCGCAACAAATCAAGGAACGCCGCGAACGCTACGGCTTCACCTACTTCACGGTCATGGAATACAACATGGAGAACTTCGCGCCGGTCATCGCCGAGCTTCGCTGAACCACGCCGCACTTCGCTGCACCACACCATTCGCCACAATGCCGCCGACGACCGGGGCTGTGATTGAAAGGGGTGACCCGATTTCCATCGGCGCCAGAACCAGTCGTAAAGCGGCCGGCATGAATATCGCGCTCGCCGACCAGGGCACAGGCACGGGCACCCCCACGACCCTTGTGCTGCTACGCCACGGTGAGACGGCATTGACACCGGAGAAGCGGTTGTCCGGCAGCGGCGGCTCCGACCCGGAATTGTCGGAGACCGGGCGACGGCAGGCCGAGGCCGCCGCGAGGATGCTCGTGACACGTGGCGCGGTGCGGGCTGTGGTGTCCTCACCGCTGCGTCGAGCCCAGCAGACGGCCGAGACGGCGGCACGACGGCTGGGCCTGGAAGTCCAAGTCGACGAAGGGCTCAGTGAGGCGGATTTCGGGGTCTGGGAGGGACTTACGTTCGCCGAGGTGCGCGAGCGCTACCCGGACGAGCTGGCAGCATGGCGCGCCTCTCCGGCGGCGGTGCCGGGCGGAACCGGGGAGACGTTCACCTCGGTTGCGCGCCGGGCCGCGCTCTCACGGGACCGGCTCCTGGCACGGTACAAGGGACAGACGGTGTTGGTCGTTTCGCATGTCGGGGTGTTGCGGACGCTGGTTCGGCTGGCGCTGGGCGCGCCGCCCGAGTCGCTGTTCAGGATGGAGCTTTCGGCGGCCTCGCTGTCGGCCGTGGCCTATTACGGGGATGGGACTGCGTCGGTGCAATTGCTGAACGACACGTCGCACCTGGCAGACCATTGCTGACCACTGTTGACCTCGGCAGCCGATGGGGTGGTGCTCGGCACGGCATCCTCGTCGGTCAGGTCAGCATCGAATCGTCTTGGTGCGCATGAGGAATTCAGCGAGGTAGCCGTCGTGCGGCAGGCCGTGCGCCATCCACGGTGTCGGATGGTCGCCGACGTAGACGTTGGCGATGGTCGGCTCGGCCACCAATTCGTCGATCAGGTTCGCGTCGGTGGTGACGGCGGTGAGGACGAGGGTGTCGCGCAGCGGCCGGATCCCGGCCTCACGGTCCCACGGTGCAACCCACGCACACGGGAAGCCCAATTCCATCCCGAGCTGTTCGGCGAACGGGCTGTCGAGCTGGTGCACCGCCGGCCGGAGCACCGCGGAACCGTCGCCGAGATCGCCGACGATCCCGTCACCACCGAGCCACGCCTTGGTGCCCGCTGCCCGCTGCCGCAGATACGCGTCCCACCGACGGGCGGGACCGACGGGCATCACGGGCAGGACTGCGCGTTCGTCCGTCGCGGGCAGGCTGGGCAGCGTGGCGAGGCGTTCGGCGATCGCCGCGGCCACGGGGGAGGGGTCGCCCTCGACCAGTATGCCGGTGGCGTTGACGCAACCGACGCCCCCACCACCGCTGATCGACTCCACGATGGTGTCGACGATCGGCTCCCACTCGGTTTCGGCGGTGATGAGAATCTTGGAGCGCCCGGGGCCCTGCGGCAGAATGCGTCCATCGCCCGCATATTTGCCCACGACATCCGCACCGCCGTACACCATTCCGAAGTCGGCGTGCCGGAGGATGTCGTCGGCCACGTTGTGGTCGGTGGGCAGCAACGCGATTCCCTCATCGCCGAAACCGGCCTCGCGCAGGGCAGTGACCAGCCGATGTGGGGTGAACGGCTCACGACGGGAGGGACGCACGGCAACGCGATAGCCGAGCGCGAGGGCATCGAACCAACCCTGGTGCACCGCAGGGTGATTGCCCGCCGCATGGACGGCGAACACCTCACCGCGCCGGGTCCACACCGCCGCACCGCTCCGGGCCCGCGGATCGCGCCACGAGCCGACCGCAGCGGCCGGCCGCGCGTTCTCCACGCTGTGGTGGATCAGCTCGGCGGCCCGCGCAATGTCGTCGGTGGCATTGCGCACCACCGTGATCGGTATCCCGGTTACCGCGCTGACGGTGTGCTGATATTCCTCCGGCGTCAGTCCCGCAATCGACTGCGTGGCGAAAGCCCGGCCCGCCTGTGCGAACGCCGCGATCCGCGTGTCGACGGGGAGCGCCGGCGCTCGGCGCAGGGCCTTTATCGCGCGGGTGATGTAGAGCGAGGGTGCGAGACTCAGTGTCGCGACCGGGTTTCCGGCAATATCTCGAATGGTCTCCTGGCGCCGGGACCGATAAGGGCCGCCGGGGCCGAGAACGTCCAGGGGCAACATCAGTACACGCCCTCCATCAGTACACGCCCTCGATCACCTTCGTATCGCCGAAGGACGCCACGGGTGCGACGTCCGCGACCGAATCACCGAAGCCGCCGTCCAGCGGTGCGATCCGGGTTGCGTAGTCCCGCTCGATATTGTTGACCAGCAAGGCAGTTCGGCTCATGTGATGCACGACTATCTGCCCGCGCTCGCCGTACGGAACAACCCGGCCGGTGTCGGGGTCGATCACCCGGAACGTGGTGTACGGAGCGAAGGAGTCGAACACGCACGGCTCGTCGTCACCGAGGCCGGGTCGCTCCACCGATGTCCCCAGCATCATCGTGCCGCCGTACCCGCCGACGAATTTGGCGCCTGGGAACACCTCGTCGCGCAGCAGATCTCGGGTGTCAGCGTCCAGATGTGTACCACCCCAGATGATCGCGCGAACCTTCCGGTTCACCAACTCGACCAGATCGTCGTCCTGCGCGAGGCGCTCCAGCATCGGCGGGGTGGCGAAGAGGACGCCCACATCCTGGCTGGTCAGAATGTAGCCGACCTGTTCGATGAGGTGATCGGTGTAGGCGTCGGCCACGTCCGTCCGGCCCTGCGCGAGCAGCTTCTTCACCCATCGCGGGTCCAGATCGATGCTGAAGTTCAGCCCACCCCGAGACATCGCGGTGTCGACCGCCATTGCTCCGACATTGTGCGGCCCGGTGGGCACCGCACTGAGCCAGTCGACATTTCGAGGTACGCCGTGAGAATCCAGTCGCTCACTGAACCATTCGACGCTGCTCCGGTGCCACTCCGCGGCGTACGTCACTCGCTTGGGCTGCCCTGTGGTACCGCCGCTTTCGTAGACGGACGCCTTGTGCTCGTCGCCGTAGCCACGGGGGATCAGCTCACGGACGCCGACATCACGCAGCTCGTCCACCACATTGGGAAACAAGCCGAGATCGTCGAAATCCCGGACATCGGTCAGCGGATCAAAGTCGAGGGTCTCGGCCCGTTTCAGCCAGAACGGTGACCCGGTCTCCGGGCTGAAGTGCCACCGCATCATCTCCCGAACGAACTCTCCGCCAGTGTGCTCGACCATGGATTTCCCTCTCGAAAGAACTGAACAACGCCCGGCGACTGCTACTTCGCGCCACCAAGTCCCAGTCATACAGGGCCCATTGCCATTGCCCTTGAAGGGCGGGCATCGGTAGCCCCGCTGCAGGCAGACACAAGACATCCGCCGCCGGTGCAGATATCCCCATTCACCCCACCCTGGGTTTCATCTTCACCCCACCCTGGGTTTCATCAATGCGGGGCCTCGCGCACAACCGCGACGCGGGCCGCACCCACCTCACCGCCAACACGAACGCCACCCTGGAGGAAAAGGAAGCGTTCGACCAAGCGATCCGCGGCGGGCACTCCGCGAACCCCGACCCGCAACCACCCGCTTTTCCTACCCGGTCTCGGCCGAACCACTGAGGCAGCGGGCGGTGGAGAAGCCGGCCGTGTCGATCCAGGATTCCTTGCCGAGCACGAGGTCTCGGATGATCTCTCCGGCGGCAGGTGCCTGGCACAGTCCCTGACCGGAGAATCCAGCCGCGTAGAGGAACGGGCGGGAGCGATCGCGGCCGATGAAAGCCATCCCGTCCGGACTGACATCGAGGTCTCCGCTCCACCCGCTTTCTAGGCCGTCGCCGGCGAGGGTGGGGAAGGTCGTGCCGAGGTGGTGTGACACCCGTTGTAGCCAGGCCTGTCGGGTTTCATCCGGAGCAGGGCGGCCCATCCCGACGAGGATGCGGTCTCCCCAGCTTCGAATCCGCAGGCTGGACGGGTGCATCGTCATCGGCAGAGCGTTGCGCGGGGCACTGCCGGGCGTATCGGTCAGGAGCATTTCGACGGGGTATGTGGTCACGGGAATGCGCACGTCGGCCATGGCGGCGACCGTTCCCGCCCAGGGGCCTGCCGCGCAGACGATGGTGTCGGCGCGGATGCTGCCCGCAGGCGTGTGGACCCGCCCATCTGGGGCGATACCGGTGACGGGTGTTTCCGTCTGCAGGATGGCGCCGGCCTGCCGGGCGGCTGTGGCATAGCCGCGCACGATCGCGGCGGGATTGCAGGCGTAGGCCTCGGGCGACCAGGCCGCAGCCAGGATGGTTCGCTCGTCTACCAGCTGGTTGAGCCGCGCTGCTTCAGCAGCGGTGACGAGTTCGACGTCCACTCCGGCTGCCTGCTGGGCACCTTGGGTGTGCCGGAAGTCCTGCACCTGGTGTTCGTCGGTGAACAGCACGAGCAAGCCGATGCGCTTCAAGCCGAGGTCGGTTCCGGTCCGTTCGGTGAAGGCGTGGTAAGCCGCCAGGCTCCGGACGGCAAGACTGCTGATGAGAGCGTTGCCGGGAAAGTAGGTACGCACCACGCCCGCAGTGGTCCCGGACGATCCCGATCCGAGCGCGCCACGCTCCAGCAGGACGGTACCGACGCCTGCCTCGGCAAGCTGGCACGCTATGGAGTTGCCGATGACGCCCCCGCCGATGACGACGGCGTCCGCGCGTTCGGGGAGTTGGCTCATGACTGGCGGACCGATTCACTGGGGCGCAGTTGGCGCAGGTGATCTCCGGAATCCCACGGGTACAGGTGCAGATTCCAGCCGCCCAAACAGTTGATGTAGAGGGCCAGTTGGCTTGCCACACTCAGGAAGTCGTCGCGATCGAGCTGGTCGAGGCAGGCCAGGAAGCGCTGGGTGAAACTCCAAAGCTGCTCCAGGCCGCAGTAGCCCAGAAACTCGGCCGGAATACCGATCAGCAGGCGCGCCATGTGACGCAATGAATCCATCGGCATGCCCTGGACCGCGGCCCGGACCAGACCACCGTAGGTGGCGTACCCCAACGGGCGGGTCTCACCGTTGACGAACAACAGAGTGGGTAATACCGTCTCAAAACTCCCTGCCCCGGAAGGGATCACCCCCTCGTGGAGATCGGCGAGCTCCTGTGGTGCGGACAGCCAAGCCCGCTCGGTCGCGGTGTACACGTCGTGGATGAGACGGCTCGCGTCGGGATCTGCGGCGGTCAAACGCGGAATACGGTGGCCGCCTTCGGTTCCCGCCTTACGGACCTCCGCCAGGATCGGCTTCTTCGTCGAATAGACCGAATCCCAGACCGCCTTTCCGGCCTCCAGTAGTGCGGGCATATCCTCCTGCCGGATCCGGCCCACCGGGGATGCCGGCATCGGTTCGGTCAACGTGCCGTACTTGATGCCTAAATGCTGTAGCGCGGAGCAGAACACGGTCCCATCGGGCGCCTCGCGTCGATCTGCTATCCGAGTAGACGCGGACAGATGCAGCAGCGACGGTATCGGTGCCGCGTGATACAGATGCTGTCCCGCTATCAGCGCGTGTCCCTGCAGACTCTGGTAGGGCAACGCCTCCCACAGCGCGTCGGCAAGCTCAGCGTTGCGACCGTCGAGTTCCGCGGTCACGGTGATATCCAATTCGGGCCAGGCGATCTCGAGATGCCGACCGGAAAATATTTCAGTCAAGATTTTCCCCTTTGTTAAGTGAGATGTCGTCGCTGCGTCGTCGCTGCTATTTGTCTGTCGCTGTTATTTCTCTGCGAAGAGGGGAGCATCGCCCCCCGGCATCCCGTACCACTTCTACAGGCACGACGGCATGCGCATCCGATGCTTGACCATTTGGGTGGGGTGTGCTCAATCCGCTCATCCTTCCCGGCTGACGGCAATTAGAGAGCCGCGAAACCGGGTTGCCAGCGATGACTAATAGGGTTCAGTGAGCAGATCTCATCTACGTCCTTGCGCGCCAGCTCTTGAGCTGGGCGAAGGGCAGCTCTGCGGGGCTCGCAGGCGTGCAAGGGCGGCGTTGGCCCTCTCAGTGATGGTCAGCGCCTGCATGCACGTACATGCCGTGTTCGCGGTGTTTGGCCTGGTAGAGAGGGACTGGTAGAGCGGATCCGGGTTGGCTGGCCGCGGTGGTCAGGCTGGTGCAGCGCCAGGCGGACATCAAGGCGCCGTCCAGCGGCAGGCGCACCTCTTCCCCGGAGGTGGCGAGGGTGTGTCGGCCAGGCTGGGGGCCAGCGCAGCGAGGGCATCGATGCCCTCGCTGACGTAGCGGCGGGCAGTCTCGATGCCGATCCAGACACTGCCGCGTCATCCCATTGAGGGGCCTCGTTGCGCTACGGGTCCCGCCCTCGCCCGAACCGGACACGATGAGATTCGCCCAGTCATGTGCTGGGAATTGAGTCGGCTAGCGACACGTTTCTTTAGCCATTTACGCTGCCGCTGCTCGGGAACGGGCGTGAATTTTTGAAGTCTTGCGCAAACGGCGGACTCTACACAATTCTTAGTAAAATTCTCAAGGAAAATGTCACGCATACCGGCATCGCAAGTCACGCCGAAATGCCCGTACTCCAGATTGTCTGTGCATACCTTTACGCGATCGCCCCTCCGGGGCGTCGAGCGAGGAGTAAGCAATTCAATAGCTAAATGGTCATGGACGGGCCCCCTGATGAAACCATGTACCCCGTGAAGGTGAGCCTCGTTATGGATATGTCCACTGAAAGTAACTGGATCGCTCACTTGCAGCTGCCAGCCGAACCGGTCTAACAAGGATCCCTCCGTTGCCTACCGAGGTCTTCCTAAACGATGCCGTCTCTCAATTAGAGAATACATGCCAGGGCCAACTGGTCAACCCTTCGCGCGAATTGGACCCAAGGTGCTCATGCAGCGCTGGTGGATGTGTGGAAGCCGTCCGGCAGGTCGATGCCGGTGACCGGGCCGGTGCATTCCGGTTAGCGGGACCAGTACATGCGGCCCGTAGTGCTCCAGGAAGTGGTGGCGGTAGGTCTGTCAGGCGGGGGGTGTCGTAGGGCAAATCCACTCAGACATGCAATTGTCTAACGAAAGTTTTGTGACGGCCCATCAGCTATTCCGCTGGCCCACGCCCCTTGGCATGGTGTGGGCTGCTGCGTAGCCCGACGGTTGCGGCGAGGGGGCAGTCGGAGACTCGGTGCCGTAGAGCGTGCCGATGAGGATTGGCGCTGGCGGGATCGTCGCCCGCGACGGGATCGGGGAGTGCTCGCGGCGAGGGGGCTGGGTGTGGAGTGTCCTGGGACCTACCTGGACCTATCTGCCCCAGATCTTCCGGTACTGCGCGCGGTAGCCGGGTGGGTCCCAGGTCGTCGCACCGTGGCTGTTGGCGGCGGTGGCGATGTGGACGGGGGCGACGTAGTCCGGGGGCGGCGGCTGCTGAAGCGACACGGCTGGTCGCGGCAGACCCTCACGCGCAGGGCCTACGAGCGCGATGAGAAGGCGGTGGTGACCTGGCGGAGCGAGGTGTGGCCCCAGGTGAAACCACAGCCGAGCACAGTGGAGCAGTGATCGTCTTCTCGGGCGAATCCGGTCTGTCGCTGCTGCCACCGGTGCGACGGGCCTGTGCATCCGCCGGTCTGACCCCCACCATCGAGATGCGGATGGGACAGCAGCCCAAGGTCTCCGTCGTCGGCTGGTGCTGCTAAGGTCCTGGCCGGCCGGGCAGGTGCTTCTAACGGTCGGTCACCGACCGCATTCCTTGGTCCGTGCATGGTCCGGATCTTGGTGTCAGCTACCTGATGGCTGGGCCAGAGCTGTCGGCAGCGCCGACAGTCACCAGCCGCTGGAGCATGATCTGGAGCGGCGCCGCATGGCGGTCCTCGGCTGGCTTGACCGTGATCGTCAGCACTGCCCTTTCCCTATCTTCCCTACCTCAAGGGAAGTTAACGACTCTGGGGTGGAGTAGGTGGGTGCGTGTGCCCCGGCAGACGGTGACCTAGGAACGGGGTTTGCGGAGGCCGCGGGCGGTCGGGCTGGTGTTGCTGCGTGTGAGGGAGCCCCGGCGCAGCATCGACCTGGTCCGCTACCGTTTTTCGGCCACGAGCCATGCTCCAGAGGCTCCTTCGAAGCGGTAGTGCTGGCCGGGGGCAGGTTCCGCATCCGACGCCTCTCATGGTCCTCCCGCCAGTGGTTGGGGTGGTATGGGCGGAAGGATGCGCGATTGGTAAAGCAGCTGTGAACTCAGTCAATGATTGGCTTGTGTAGTGTGGCTGGGCTACGGTGATGGCGTCCCGTGCCAGGCCCCGTCCGAAAGTCGCCCCCCGCTCGGAGAATCACATGTCAGACTCCATCGATGCGCCCGTCACCCTGGCGGGAATCGCACGCATCGCGGGTGTTGGTCGAGCGGCAGTAAGCAACTGGCGGCGCCGCCACGACTCGTTCCCGACAGCGGTCGGCGGAACGGACACCAGCCCGCAGTTCTCCCTCGCCGACGTCGAGCGATGGCTCCACGCCCACGGGAAGATCGAGCGAATTGGGCTGCGCGAGCGGCTGTGGCCGCACTACGAGGCGCTGGGAGAGCGTGCAGTCATGGGCGCGGCGCTTGCGGAAGCTGGCCGCCGCCTTCTCGCTGCGGAAGGCGCGGACCAGGCCGTGCCGGAGCAGTCCTTCCTTCCGGAAGAGGCTGCTCAGGTGGTGGACGAGACGGTCGACGCTGCACGCCATGAAGGAGGCCGTGAGACCTTCGACTTCCTGCTTTCGCGCTGGCTCGATGCCCATGTACGGCAGGTAAGCACCACTCCGGCCCCACTGGCCCGGCTGATGGCGGACATCGCTCTAGCCGTCCGAGCCGGAGGGGCAGGGGGCGGGGATGCAGGGACGACCGTCCTCGACCCCGCATGTGGTGTCGGTGGGCTGCTCCTGGCCGCCGGTGAGGGTATGCGGGAGTGGGGGGCTGAGGCCAACTCCACAGCTCCGGTGCTCCTCGGGACCGACCTTGACCCGGCGCTTGCCGCGCTGGCAGCGGCCCGGCTGGGCTTCGCTCGCGCAGGCGGGGGAGGGGTGGGCGCGGAGATCAGGGCAGGAGACTCGCTCCGCGCAGACCCACACGGTCGCGTACGGGCCGACATCGTCTTGTGCAACCCCCCGTTCAACGCGCGCGACTGGGGCCACGAGGAACTGGCCACCGATCCCCGCTGGGTCTACGGCCTGCCACCGAGGACCGAGCCTGAACTCGCCTGGATCGAGCACGCGCTGGCGCGATTGGTGCCCGACGGTGTGGCCGTACTCGTGCTGCCGCCGGCGGTGGCCTCCCGGCGTGCGGGCAGGCGCATCCGCGGGGCGCTGCTGCGCACGGGCGCGCTGCGGGGAGTCGTCGCACTGCCGGCCGGGGCCGCGCAACCGCACAGCGTCTCGCTCCAGTTGTGGATTCTCCGGATGCCCGCGTCCGACGGCGGAGCGGCTCCCGGCGAACGCCTGTTCCTACTCGACGCGGCCACCCCGCAGGGGGCGGCCCGGGGAGCTCAGAGCATCGATTGGGTGCGGCTGAGTGGCCGGGTACTCGACGCGGTACACGCTCATTCCTGGTCCGGGGCACGGATGACGGGAGCGAGGAAGAAGCTGCCAGAGGGGTGCGTCACCGTACCCGTGATGGATCTGCTCGATGAACAGACGGATCTCACGCCCGCCCGCCATGTACCTGAGACGGCTGTGGAGGCCCAGGCCAAGCGACATGAATCCTGGGGGCGCCTGGACGGCCTGCTCGACGAGGTACGCGGCCATTCCCAGTCCCTCGCGGCGATCGAGCTGTCGGCGGGCGGCGATGCCGCGTCCACGGTCACGGTCTCGGACCTGGACCGTGCCCACGCGCTCAAACTGCGGCAGGGACAGACGCTTCCCGGCGAGCTGCTGCACGGTGACGCGCTTCCGGATGGTGCGGTACCGGTCCTGAGCGTTCCCGACCTGGTCCAGGGAGGGGGGCCTGGGGGCTGGCTCGCCTGGGCCGAGGTGGAGAAGGGCGCCAACACCGGCTCGTTCACCGTGGCCGAGCCGGGAGATGTCGTCGTGGCGGGTGTCGAGCGGGCGTATCGCGTTTGGGTCCAAGAGGACACGCCCCTGGTGCTCGGACCCCAGCTTTACGCGCTGCGCCCGGACCGCGAACTCCTCGACCCCTGGTTCCTCGCGGGCTGCCTGCGCGCTCCGGCGAACGCGCGGCAGGCCGGTTCCCACACCTCCAGCTCGGCCCGTATCGACGTACGCAAACTGCGGGTGCTTCAGCTCTCCCTCGCCGAACAGCGGCCGTACGCGACGGCCTTCAGGGAACTGCTGGCACTTGAGGAGTCGCTCCGCTCGGTCGCGGCGGTGGGCGAGGATCTCGTCCGGGGCCTGGGGGACGGGCTTGTGGCGGGAAGGCTGCACAGATCGCGCCGGTGAGTCGGCCGCCCTGCATCGCTGAGGCGAGCGCGGAGGAGCCACCCACGCCAGGCCGTCCGCCTACGCCTCGAAGCTCAGCTCCTCGAGCTCGATGCCGACCTCGCGGCACCGCTCGGCCAGCACCTGGGCGCGAGGGCCTGTGACGCGGGGCAGCTCTTCGAGCACCATGGCCCGCGCTGCCGCGGCGGGGAGCAGGTCGCCGAAGGGGATACGGCACTCCGCCGCGCCGAGAGTGCCTTCCAGGTAGTCGGCCAGATCGTCCGGGCTCGTACTGCCCTCAGTCCGTAGGGCCAGAGCCTCGTAGAATGCGATCGCCTCTTTGCAACGCCCGGCGACGCGCATGCCGTTCGCGGCCACGCGCAAGGCGGCCCGGACCCGTGGGTCGAAGACGCCCCAGTCCCGGCGGGCGGCGGGCAATAGCTCTACCAGCTTGTCCACCGCGCTCGCGGGTTCACCGGAATCGGTCTCGGTCTTGGCCTCGGCAGCGACCTCCTGAAACATCCGGCGACTGAGGAACCCGGAACCGCGGTGCCTCCTGCTCGGACTGGCCACGGCCGCCGGTGTCGCGGGCGCGGCGGGCAGGTCGTACTCATCCGGCAAGCGCAACGGACGCGTAGGGTCCGGCTCCAGCCGAGGGGAAGGGGCGGCGTCACCCGGGCGGGGCGCGTACTTCCGCAGCAGATCCGCGACCGCGCGGGCGTCCTCCGGCCGGCCCTCCGGCTCCTTCGCCAGCAACTTCAGGACCAGCTCCTCCAGGTCCGCCGGGATGTGCCCGACGTGACAGGTCGGCGGGATCGGTGCGGCATGCACATGCTGGTCCTTCAAGCCGTCCCCGGAGAACGGTGGGTGGCCGGTCAGCAGGTGGTAGAGGACGCAGCCCAGCGCGTACAAGTCGGCCTTCGGGGTGATCTGACGTTCCAGGATCTGCTCCGGGGCCTCGTACCCCCTGCTGCCTACGGTGGAACCGTGCTGGGTGTAGTCCGTGACGCCGGGCCAGAGTGGCTTGGCGATGCCGAAGTCGATGAGGACGACGACGCCGTTCTCGTCGATGATCAAGTTGTACGGCTTAAGGTCGCGGTGCACCACTGGCAGATCGTGGGCGCAGGCCAGCGCCTCGGCGATCTGGACCCCGATGGCTGCGCCGACCTCGATGGTGGGGGTGTACTGGTCCAGGAAGCGGTGGAGGGGCTTGCCGGCGACGAAGCGCATCACGAGGTAGGGCTCGGAGCCGTGGGTGCCCTGGTCGTACAGCTCGGGAATGCTCCTGTTGCTCAGCCGCCCGAGTAGGGCGCCCTCACGCCGGAAGCGGCCACGCATGCGCCGCAGTTCGTCGTGTGCCTCGTCTTCGTCGAGTGAGTCCAGGAGATCGCTTTTTGTGCGCAGACACTTGATGGCCACCAGCTTCTCGCCCCGCAGGTCTTTCGCCTGCCAGACCACGGCCATGCCGCCGCTGCCCAGATGCTTGAGCAGTTTGTACCGGCAGCCCAGCACATCGTCCTTCTTCATGCCGCCCCTTGCCTCTGAAGCGTCCCGCGTCCGACGCGCAGGAGAGGCGCGACGCTGGCGGGTTTCCGGTTCCGCCGGACCGTTGCGTGGCGGAGGCGTCCCAGTGTAAAGCGATCGGTGACAGGTTTGTGCATGGACTTAGTTCACAGCTCTCCTGTGTCATGCTGGAGACGCCCGCCACCCGTCGCGCCGTCCTCTGCAGTGTCGCAACGGGCTGTCCTGCCATACCGCTTGGAGGAACTATGAGCAGTTGGCCGCGCCCCGCCGGGACAAGGGGTGACATCAAGCTGGTGCGCACGAACCTCGGTGCGGCGCGGCTCGACCCCCGGGACTGCCCCACGAAACGCGGCAGCGACGCCCGCCCGATGCTGATTGCTGATCCCGAACCTCCGAAACTCTTCGAAAAATTCCAGGACTTCACGCTTAAGGTCTTCATGGATGCGCTCGACCTCATTGAACATGAGCGCAACGACCCGGAGCAGGTGATCCGAGAACTCAGGCGCACGGAGGGGACTTTCGGACTCTACCGCCGTCGTGAAGCGCACCCCATACTGCTGTCCTGGTCGGTCGAGGCGGTCCGGCGCTATCTGGCGGCCCGGGTGGCGGACCAATACGCCCGCCAGGCCGCCGGTCTCCCGCTCACCGTTCCGGTCCGTGACACGTGGGTGGTCGGCAAGGATCCCGGGCCGGTCGACGCCCGGGGCGCGGACACCTACGAGACGACCGCCTGGGGACGCCGCTACGCGGCTGTCGACGGCTCCACCAGGGAACTGTGGCTGCTCACCTTCGGCGCCGCCAAGGAAGATCGCCCCGAGGGGGAAAAGGCCGCAGCCGCGTACGTCGCGGCAAGAGGGCGGCCAGCGCGCGGAGGGTGGCGGAAGCGGCACACTCCGATCCCCTTCGACGAACTCCCGCAGCACCGCACCGCCCTGCCCGAGCAAGTCCGGGTCATCGAATTCGGCTGCGGAGACGGCAAGCACAACGAGCTGCTCGACTGGAACAGGCAGGAGGCGCGGCAGCACTTCACGGCGGAGGGATGGCCCGCATTACGCCAGGCCATCGACGGCACCGGGACCCGTCCCGGAACCGGCTGCGTGGACTGCAAGGCGCTGACTGGCTGCGAGGCCCTCCCGCGCAGCCCGGAACTGCTGAGGATCACGCCGCCGGAGCGCCGGCGACCCCGGCGCAGCGTCTCGGTCACCGATCTGCGCGCCTACCGGGACTGCCCCGCGAAGTACCACGCGACGCGGCAGCTCAAACTGCGCTCCTCGAATCCCGAGAGCCCGGAAGTGCGACGCGGCCGCGTGGTCGACGAAGTCCTGAACCAGCGGCACGGCAGCACGCCCTACCGGAGCTGTGAGGAGCTCCCCGGCCCGGTGGACCCTGCGTCCTGGGGCGCGGGCGGCCTGCACCTGAGCGGTAAGGAAGCGTTCGACGGCGCCGCCATGCTCGAACAGCACGCCTTCTACTGCCCGTTGGACGGTCTCGCCGCACAGGAAGAGGTGCGTGTCCAGTACCAGGCGGTCTGCTACGACCCCGAGCTCGATCTTGTCCTGATAGCCACGCCCGATCTGCTCCACACCCGTCGTGGGGGCTGGATCTGGCGGGAGACCAAGACTGCGAGCAGGTACCTCTATGAAGGGGAGTCGCTGTTGAAGCACTACCCCCAGCTGGCGCTCGGCGTACTGATGCTGGCCGCCGGTGTCCTGGGCGGTGCCGTGGCGCGCTCCAGGGTGGAGCTCGAACTGCTGCACACCGACGACGTGACCTTTGAGGAGCTGGACCCCTCGCGCCCGGGGACCGTCGACGAAGCGAGAGAAGTGATCGCGCAACTCGCCCAGCCCTGGGCTCGGGATCAGGACTACCCGACCGATCCAGGCCGGCATTGCGGCAGCTGCGAAGCCCTTGAATGGTGCCACCCGGGCATCGAACATCTCGCCACGATAGAGCAGGAGCACCGATGACCACCGCCTCCGATGCCCACGCTACCCAGGGTGGCGACTGGCTCGACTTCCCCGACGTACGCCTGGTCCGTACGCTGGCCGGCGCGGTGATCCAGCTCGCCGACCTCGGGTCGCTCTCCTCCTTCAGGCTGCCCTATCCGGCCGAAGCTCAGCGCGCTCTCGATCGGACCGTCCTCGCCTGCCTCCTAAAAGGTGTCGAGGAGATTCCCCGCAGCCTGCCGGAGCTGCTCTTCTGGTGCCACAGCCGCCCCTTGGAGGACTGGCCCCTCGACCTGCCGCCGGATGCCTTCGGACCGGATGACTATCTGGTGGACCCCGAGGCATTGGTCCCCACCCAGCTGTGCCACGAGTGGTGGATCAGAGGCAAGGATGCCGGCGCTGCGCACTTCGACCGGGAGGTCATCCACACGGCGATGCGCCTGTGCCGCAAGGCGTCGTCGCCCGAGTCCTACGCAGCCTTCCGGAGGCTCCTGGTCGAACGCCCGGTGCTCACCGGAGTGGAACGGTTCGAGACCGATACCGACCTGTTCCTCGCCCCCATACAAGAACTCCTGGACCAGTGCTACGCGGCGGTCCCGGCCTCCTACGAATTCGAGGGAGCCTACGTCACCTGCGGTCGCTGCCTGACCTTGCTCACGCCGGTCGCTGGCGGCGCATGGTGGTGTGAGCGAGACCGGTGCCGGCGCCGGGGCGCGCCGCCGCACGGACGGACCCTGGCCGGGGCCGACGCGGCCGGACTGCTGCAGCTGATGCGACCACTGAGGCAGTTCGTCACCAGCCCGGGACGTGCCGAGGTCGAACTGGAGGCTCGGCTGAGCGCGCTAGGGCTTGAGGTTCAGCTCTGGCCCGGCTTCGACGCCTACGACTTGCGCGTGACCTTCCCCGACGGACACGTCTGGGCCATCGACGTCAAGGACTGGAAGCATCCCGGCCTGCTCGGCCGGTCCGCGAAACCCGTCCGCCCGGAGCCGCCCTACGACGAGTCGTGCTGGGTGGTCCCCCGCGAACAGGCCGAAGCCCACCGCGACTACCTCGGCACGTACCGGCGCAACCGCCCCGGCTCCGCCGAGGGCCTGCCTCTGCTCACCGACGACCGGCTCGTTGCACTCGCCACCGCCCGGCTCCGCGGGGCAGGCGGCCCCCACTTGACGGACTCCGCACCGACGAACGGATCCCCCCGTGCGTAACAGCAGCGAGTGGTACCAGCCACTGGCCAAAGCCCTGGAACCGGTCTGGCCCCAGGAACATCAGGACGTAAACCCCTCCCTTCTTTGCCAGGTGGAACTTGGCCTCTACCTGATGGAGAGTCTCGACCCGTCCCGCGACGCCCATGGTGTCTATACCCTCCTGGGCGGCTACCCCTTCGCCGTGGCCGCGGGTATCGCGGCCACACCGGCACAGAGCGCCAGGCTGGACGTGGCTCGCCACCTGCTGTGGAAGCTGCGTCGTCGCCGCATGTGGCTCCAGTGCCTGGAGACGTATGCCCAGCTGCCCGAACGGCTCCGCGGATACCGGCTGCCCGAGGGAGGAGGGCCGGCGCGGCGGGTTGAGCCGACCGTCGCAGGGAACCGCTTCGACAGGTTCGAGCGCGCGCTGTCCCGACTTCCGGACTTCGATCAGCGCGTGCTGCAGCCTGCCCCGGCGGGCCAGGCACGGTTCACCGAGCGGCACCGGCCGGCCTCCGTGACCATCCCCGAGCAGTTGTGTTTTCCGCCGGCGACTGGCCACGACCTTGGCCGGGTCCCGGGGACCGCTGGCCGACCCCTGGACATTCCACTGGCCGAACTCACCGATACCGCAGGTTGGATGGAGGAAGCCGAGACCGCTGGCGGCCTCCCCTCCGGGAATTGGGTGCGGCGCCTGGCGGACCTGCAACTCGATGTCCTGGCCGCCGATGGGCTGCACTTCGAGAAGACGAGCGTGCTGCGCCTGGACCAGCTGCTACACCTGGTCGGCATGGTGGGTGCGGGCAAGAGCACCCTGATGAATCTCATCGCCGTCTGGGGTGCACGTAAGGGGTTGCGTACCACTTTAGTTGTTGGCGATGTCGCCGAACAGCTCAGCCTAGTCGGCCATTTCCGGGACCTGGGGCTGAAGGCCGCTCCTGTCGTTGGCGGCACTACCCGCGAGCAGCACGCATCCCGGCTGCACCGCCGACTCGCTGCACGCGGCCAGGCATCCCTGCTTCAGCACGACGACCCGGCCTTCGACGATCTGAGCACGGTGTGCGTCCTCGACGCGCAGCGCGGACTGGAAGCGGCCGAACCCCTGCGCTATGTCGACGCCCCCTGCACGGAACTACGCCCGGTCAAGAAACCTGGCCCGACTGCAGCCGGGGACATCCCGATGCCCGTGTACCGGCACGACGTGTCAGAAGGGCATACGGAGGAGAGCACAAGGGGAGTGGAGCCTGAGGCTTCCCGGTCCGACCACGGCTGTCCGATGTGGAGCGTCTGCCCCCGGCACGCCACCGCCCGAGACCTGGTCGACGCCCTGATCTGGGTGGCCAACCCGGCAAGCTTGCTGCAGAGCGCCGTCCCGAACCACCTCAACGCCGAACGTCTGAGGCACCTCGAACTCGCCTGCCTACGCAGCGACATCGTCATCGTCGACGAGGCAGACCGCGTACAGATGCAGCTCGACACCGCCTTCGCCCCGTCAGCGACGCTGATCGTGCGTGGTCCGGAATCCTGGCTCGACCGACTCGGCATCCACAAGATCGATGAACTGGCCCGGCAGGGCCGCCTGCCCCTCTCGGCGCGCGATGTCGAACGCTGGTCGGCCTCCCTGGACATCGTCCACATCGCTGCCAATCGCCTCTATCGCAGGCTGATCACCGACGACGACCTTCGTAAGTGGGCGGACATCGAGTACTTCAGCGCCTGGACGCTCCAGGAGAAGCTCGTCAACCAGTGGTACCCCCGGCCGCGTGCCGACGGGTCCCTCCCCGACGGGATCTCCTCCGACGCCGAGGTGTACGACTCTGACGACGAGTCCGACGGTCCCGCATCCATGCCGCGCACCCCAAGTACAGAGCCGTGGGATACCCGCCGCAACGCAGTCACCGAGGTCCTCGACGCCTTCCGCGACGACCCGCTCGGTGATCGCGGCCCGCACAGCGACCTCACAGACACTCTGATCCGCAGGACCGGAGATCTCCTGCACAACCTCGACCAGACGGCGACCAGCCAACGCGTCCGCTCCGTTCTCGACACCCTGCTCATCGGGTCGCCCCTGTTGGACGGTTCCCTGCGCCAAGAGACACCCGAGCCGGGGAAGCCCGCCCGGGATCCCGTGGACACTTGGGGGACTGAGCCCTGGCTGGAGCGGGAGGCACGGCGCCTTGAGTTCACCCTGGTACTGGCCGCACTGCATCAGCGCCTCGAACGCGTCACCTTCCTGTGGCCGCAGGCCGAGGCGGCCCTCCACCTGGACACCGCCGACAACGAACTGTCCCGCAGACCGCCCCTGGACTACGCACCGGTAGTGCCGGAAGCCCCGATGGGCAATGTCCTCGGATTCCAGTACCTGCCCGAAGACCCGGAGCGAGGCCCAGATGGCGACGAACAGCGCAGCGGCACCCTCCGCTTCTTCCGGTGCGCCGGCGTAGGCCGGGAGCTTCTGCTCAACCTTCCCGCACTGGGAGCCGACTCCGCCGCGGGCCGCCCAGGACCGCACGTGCTGCTCATGTCCGGCACCAGCTGGGCCGGAACATCGACCCGCGCACACGTCATGGCCCCGGTCAAAGCGATCCTCAAACCCCACCAGGCCGCCGTCGACTCGATCCGGCGGACCCGCTTCACCACGCTGTTCCTCTACGACGGCGAAGGAACCCCGCTCACGCTCTCCGGAGCCAAACTCGACACCCGTGAACGGGTCCTGGCCCAGATGGTCACCCAGCTCGGGAAGTCGGCCCCGGGCAGCACATCGCTCCTCGACAGGGAACTGCGGCGGATCGAGGACGGGGAACGCCGACGGGCACTGCTCCTGGTCGGCAGCTACCAGGACGCCAGGACCGCCGCCGACCTCCTTGAACGCATGCCGCGCTGGCGCGGAAAGGTCCGCGTCCTGGCCTCCGACAAGGCAGAGCTCGACCACACCGGCCCCGGCGACACGGCCTCCGGCGACTTCATCGGTGCCTCCGCTGTACGCCGTGGCGACCTGGCTGCCTTCGCCAAGGACGAGGACGCTGAAGTCCTGGTCGCACCCCTGATGGCGATCGAGCGCGGTCACAACATCCTCAACCAGAGCCACAAGGCCGCCTTCGGGACCGTGCTCTTCCTCGCCCGTCCCCACCCGCGTCCCGACGACCTCTCGCTGGCCGTCTTCGCCGTCAACGACTGGGTCACCAGGTTCGTCCGCGACCAGCCGGATCCCGAAGCGGGAACCTTCGGCAAGCTTGTGGCCGACGCAGCAGACCTGGACGCCGCCGGGCTCGGCTTCCGCCTCGCAGCCCGGAAGGAATGGCGCCGCCTGCTGTCCCGTCGCTACATCTACTCCCGGCTCAGCGACGCGGAGAAGACGTCCTTCGCCTGGGACCAGCTCGTCACCATCTGGCAGGTCATCGGCCGTCTGGTGCGAGGCGGAGTGCCCGCACGTGTGGTGTTCGTCGACGCGGCCTTCGCCCCCGCCCTCGCCGAGGCCGGGGCCCCGCCCGCGGCGGCGACCCGGAGCGGACGCCGGCGCAACGACGACGGTCTGCTCATCAAGCTTCGTGACGTCCTCGCGCCCTACTTCGACGACGAGACCGCACCCGAATCGTTTCCCGACCCCGCAGACCCCGCCCTGGTACGCACGCTCTACCACCCGCTCTACGACGCCCTGTGCGGCCTGAGCACCGGAAACTGACCGCTGAGAGACAGCAAGGAGACTGTGAAGACCATGGCCGCCAAATACCGCTACACCAGCCGGGCCGCCTACCTCCTCAAGCCCGACGCTGCTCCATGGACCGCTCGTTACCGCGCGCTGCCCTCTCCTGAGCAGTGGCACGAGAGCGTCCTGGAACTCTGCAACCTCGGCCGCGCCCCCAAGGCCGAGCCGTACCGCACCGCGCCCGTCGCCCGCTTCAACGGAGTCCTGCAGACCCTCGCCCCCGATCTGATCGTCCGAGGCCGCCCCCGCGACCCGCACCAGCTGGCCGAGGACTTCTGGCTCTACGCCCCGTACGACGTCCCACACCCCCTTCCCGCTGACACCCTTGATCGGCTCAATGGAGCTTGGCTCCAGGACCTCCGCCCCGAACCCGAGCACCACCGCGCAGTCCTGGACACGTACACGGAGCTGCGCGCCTGCCCGCCGCAGTGGCAGGACGTCACCGTTGACCTCCTCGGCTGCCCCACGACCGACGGCGGAACCGCGGCCCCGCGCGACCGGCAGTACCAACTCGCGACCGATGCCCTGGCCCGGCGCATCCTCGCTCTCGGCCCCTACGAACACAGCGCCGGCAGCCTGCACTTCCGCGCCGTGCCGCGAGGCCCGCGCCAGCAAGGAGCGGAGCTCCTCTCGCAGCCTCTCTCGCACGTGGTCAAGGGGTGTGAGTGGTGGTTCTCCGTCGTGATCAACATTTCACTGCACACCGTCCCCTTCGACCCCCGGCCCCGTCTCCACCTGCACACCGGAGTACGCCGCTGGGCGACTCGCCTCGACGCGAAGAAGCAGCGGCTGCGGTTGCCGTACGGCCGCGACACCTCTGTCTATCTGCTGCCCGGCATCCCCTGGCTGCCCGGAACGCCCACCAGCGACCGGTACGCGGTGGCGCGTCTGACCTGGGACCGCGGCACTCAGGACTACGCCTGGAAGAACAACGGACCCGCCCAGATCCTCGGCAGGCTGACGCTCAACCGCCCCTTCCCCGACCCGGTCAGCCTGCTCACCGAACCCGAGGCGTGGATCGGCGACGGGGACGGCACCCGTGCCTCGGTCGTCCACAGCACACACATGGGCGCTCATGGCATCGGTGCCGGCCTTATGTCGCACCAACGTTCACAGATCGTCGAGTGGGCCGAACAGGCGCTGCCCGAGCAGATGCGCCGGGTCCCCTCCCTCAGCCGAGCGAGCGTCGGCAGCAGTGCCCCCGCCAACGCCCGGCCCAAGCCCAAGGCAGCGGAGAAGGCCGCCGAAGCGGAACGCGAAGCCCTCGCCCGCCGAACCGCACTCGCGGTGGCAGCCAGGATCAACGAGGGACAGGACCCCGCCGAGGCAGTCGAGGGAAGCGGAGACGCGTGCCTCGTCGAAGCGCGACTGCTATGGCAGAGCCCTTCGTTCCGGGATGTGGCCATCGAGGCCCTCGCCGATGTCCTCGGGCTGGACGGCGACGGAGGCCGTGCCACCGCCGAGGAGGTGTACGAGCTGGCCGCGCCCGGAAGCCCGGTCATCCTCGAATGGAAGTCCCCGGAACTCACCCTCCGCCTACGCTGCCTGCGCACCACCGGCGGAATCACCGACACCCTGGGCATCGACCCCAAAGCGCGGCCAAGGGGGAAAGCCCTGGAGGCCGGCATCAACACCCGCCGGAAGGCGGCTGAGGCATTCCTCACCGACGACGGAGCCGACCCGCTCCACCCCGGCTTCGCACTCGTGGAGATCGACCGCCAACAGGACTTCGCCCATCGTCTGGACGACCCCAAGTACGCGCTCCGGCTGGGCTGCGCGGACGCGGGTGTGCTCACGCAGTTCGCGCTCGTCCCCAAGAAGGCCAAGGGGCACAACACCGAGAAGAACCTCGCGCACCGGGTCCGTTCGGGATGGGAGGACGCCCTGCGCCAGTACGGTGTCCGCGTCCTGCCTGAGCACACGCTTGGCGAGGCGATTCCTGCGGAACTGCGCTACGTCGCCACGTACATGGTCAAGCGACGCAAGGACGGCCCCACACGGCTTCCCCGCCACACCCCGGTGGCCGTCATGGTCACGCCGCTCGCACCGGGCAGCGGCCTGGCGGCGGTCACCGGCTGGGACGAGCGGACGGGACGCTGGATCCCCTACCCCCAATTCCTGCTTAGCCTGGTCAAGACAGCCGAAATTCCGGAGGTGAGCGAACCCACGGAGACCGAGACCAGTACGGGCATGGATGCCGAAGCCGCCGCTGTCGTACCCCGGCAGCGCTCGAAGTACCGCATCTGGCAACAGAACATGGACGAGCAGCGCAGAGCCACCGCCCGCTACCTCCAGAAGATGGTCCGCTCTCTCCGAGGCCGGCCCACCGCACTGCTGACCCATTCTCAGAACAGTCGGTTGCACTGGCCCTGGCTCCAGGATGGCCGAACCGAACGAGACCTGATCAAGACCGGGCACGCGCAGCCGGTGGGACTCGACCCCGATCTCCGGTTGATACGCGTACGTACCGCAGCGGGTCGGGAGACACCGCAGTGGTGGGGCAACGCCGCTCCCGGCGAGGTCAACGGCTTGCCCCAGGGGCTGTGGGTGGAAGAGGAAGATGCAGTCCGGACCTCAGGGCGGATCTTCTACAGCACCACTCCCAAGGCGGGCACCTTCCGGGACTCCGCCGTCGAGGCCGATAAGATCGCTCCCCGTCCTCTGCGTCAGGGCCCCAACAAGGGCAAACCCACCATCGATACGCACATCCCCGCCTGGAACCCCGGGCTGGTGGAAATCGCGGTCCTGGGCTGTCACCCGGACGCCGGCGACTCGCCCGAAGCCCTCGCCCTCGCGGTGCACCAGCTTCGCCAAGCCCCCGACTACCTGGACGCACTCTCGCTGCCGCTGCCCCTGCACCTGGCGAGCCTCGCCCAGCACTACGTACTGCCGACGGTCGCCGAGGGAGAGGGCGAGGCTGAGGACGCCTCCCCGGAGGAGTCGGCCACTGTCGACGTGGAGGGCAGCGCCAAGGGGCAGCGAGTAGTGGCTGCGCTGGGCGTGATCGCGGCGGGCGCGGACACCGAGCCGGCAGACGTGGACCCGGAATGCGCGGAGGAGCCCGGCCTCGCACAAGCGCCGGAGGACGAGCAGCTCACTCTGTTCTCCTGAGGAGACGGGCGGAGCCGGAATGGACCGTGCTCCGCCCGGCGACATCGATTCAGAATGCGTCCCGCAGGCTTTGGGTGCCGCCCGTGCCGGTGCTCCCGCCGATCGGCGATGGGCGGTCCGCTCGAGTTCGCATCGATCGGTGCTGTGGAGTGCTGAGTGCAACCCGAAGGAGCAGCACGTCCTTCTCCTTCTCCGCCAGTGCATCACCGGCGGCGATGGTCCCGCCGGAGACGGTGGCTTTGACAGCCTCGCTGATCAGGAATCCGATCTTAGGGGAGGCCGTGATCCAGGCCGAGGCTGCATGAGCGGTTGGCGCAGCTGGAGCTTGTGGTCAGTTACCCCAGGGTGGGCGGCCGCCGGAGACCCAGCGGCCGAGGGCGCGGCCGTCGATGAGGCGGAGGGGGTGGTCGAGTTCGGCGTTGGCGCGTTGTGCGTCCGGGGTAAAGGTGCTGGTGGTGATGATGAGGGCTTGGTCGCAGCGGTGGTAAGCGCGGTAGGTGCCATTCACGGCGTAGATGACGGGTGCTCCGACGCGGTTCGATGGTGCGTAGCGCTTGCACTGGATGGCGATGCGGCGGCCGTCGGTGAGTTGGAGGAGGACGTCGAGGGCGCGGTCGTTGGTGCCGCCGGAGACGGTGGCGGTGCGAACGGAGGGGGCGCGGCGGGCGAGGTCGGCGATGGCGTGCTCGAACTGGGTGCCGGTCATGTGCTGGTAGACGGCGATGCTGTGGGTGAACTCCGCCCGGGCAGCGGTAGGCAGCGTGGGCAGCTGGATGCGACCGGTGCGCACGAGGAGAAGGAGAACGGCCCCGGCCACGGCCAGGGCGGCCAGGACACTGGTGGTGACAGGGTATTCGCGGATCGCCGCGATCACAGTCGCCAGGACGATAGCGGCGGCGACGAGGCGGCTGGTTGTGGCCTCACGCCTACGTCGCCGGACAGTGCGGCGCCGGGGCCTCGTGGCGGGCCGACGGGTACGGGTGGATTGGCGTCGTCGAGCCGGTGCGGCCATGCTTCCCCCGGGTGAGCCACTTGGTACTTGCAGTGTGATGCGGCGCGTGCTCGCCGTGAGCGAGCACGGGGCGTTGCGCGATCGCCCGCCGGGTTCCCGCTCCGTGTTCGCTGCGCGGGCGGCTTTGTTGACAATTCGTTCGCTGAGAACCGGCCAGGTGAGCGGCGGCGCTCACTGGCCGGCTCGCGAGAGGCCGTTCACGAGCTGGGTCAGGAAGTCGAGGATTCCGTGCCCTACTGCTGTTGGGGCGATCAGCACCCCGAGCGTTAGCACGATGACTACGGTCAACTTCTCGTCGAACCGGCTTCTGGCCTCCGTACGTCGGCGCAGCCGCAGGATAACGATGACAGCGAGCAGTAACACCACGTTGATCGTCAGCAATCGCCCAGACCTCCCCCGACCATGGCCCTCCTCGCTCCGAGGACAGCCGACGTCCACCCAGCCTTCATGTGTAGTGGGAGCCCGGCAGCGCTGTTCCTGAGTTGCCTGTGATTGGCAACAAACCGCCCTCCTGGCTGGATTCCGCAGGTGAGCGCCTTGCGTCGCCATCCTGGGTGGCCTCACCAATGGCCGCTGCGTCTCAGCTGCGCAGGCTGAGGCGAGGTGCGATGACGACGGCACTTGCACCCGTGCGGCGGAGCCTCGTTGACCCGGCGCGTACACCGTCCCCGGCGAAGACCTAGCGTTCCACAGCCGGTCGCCAGACCTGGCCAATGTCTGCAGCCGGACGTCGGGAGTGACGGTGCACCCCCATCGGCAGTGGCCGCACCTCGCCGACGGCCCGGGCGATGGTCGAGCCGTCCACGGCGAACCAGCAGGCCAGCACATCGTGAGTGGTTCCATGGCGAGATGGACGAGCGTGGCCGGGGAGCCGGTCGACGAACACCAGCCGGCGCTTCGCACCAGCGCCCACAGCCCGCTTCCGTGGCCGGGACACAAGCCTGGCCACGGTGTCGCTCATCCCACAACGGGCCGACTTCAGCGATCACATTGGCTGAGAGACCCGTGCCCCTTCGGTCGACCAGTTGGAAGAGAGGGATCGAGGCCGCTGTCGCTGGCGTACACCCATGCGCTCGAAGGCAAGACGTGCCCCCAGGAGCTGGAGGACTCCGGGGCGACGTAGGCGTCCTCGTCAAATACCCAGTGCGCCAGGTTCATCAACGAGTTGGATTTCCCTGGACGCTGGGAACGAACTTAAGCCCAGCACCACATGCGTAGCCTCGGAAGTTCTTCACGAGCATCTTGTAGATGAGCTCCTTGTAGCGGTCAGCTCGAGAGGTACCAGCCAGGAGGGCAGTTGTGGCCACTGTGACGAGATCCGCAAGTTGAAGGTGATCGACATGATCCGAACGTGTCGTGATGATCGGCAGCAGGACCTGCTTGTTCTCCGGCCGCACGTACTGGGTGCCGTCAGTATCGAGTTCCAGGGCGTCAGCAAGCCAACGTGTCTCATCCGTACGCCTGCCGCCCGGCTGATCGGCGATCATGACGGCCTATGCATTTTCGCCGAGTGCGTAGGTGACCCGCTCGTAGAGATACTTGAGCATCGTGCTCTTGATCTCCTTCTCTGCCATCCGCGCCGGCATCAGATCAGGAGCGCACACAACGACGCATGCCGTCACGCCCAGCTTGATTGCGCTTTCCAGCATGTTCACACGGGCCGTGTGAAGATTGTTCCACTTCTTGTGCAAGGGACCGCCGTTAGGCGACCACTTGAACTCCGTCCCAACAGGTACACCCAAGTTCGCGCGGAGTTGAGACAGCTCCTCGCGAAACGGTTGAAGAGACTGCTGCGGAAAGATGACAGCGCCATAGGCATGGAGCGGCCCCAACCCCCGTCGAGGTACGTCCTCCTGCTTACGTGCGCTGTCGTCCATGAACGCGAAGTACACGTGCTGCCCCCTGGTGCGATTTACCGCACTTCATGTAGCACGGTCACGATGGAGCAATCCATACCTATACCGCCCCCGCCGCGGAACCACCGACCACTCCGCCGGTGCGCAGCCTGGCGAGTTCGCTCAGCGGTTCGCTCGGGAGGTCGTGCGGCCCGTCGAACGGCGCGTTCAACACTGTCGGAATTGTACTGTGGTGCGACAACTGGCATCGGATCTCGACCCCGGGACGCCTGCGGAGGTCTGGACCACGGCGTGCCGCATGACCCCCGGGAGTCGACCTGTTCCCCGGCGTAGCGTCGCCGATGCTGACTTTGTGCTGACTTTGTGCTGACTTGCTGACCTGGAAATGCCCTCTGACCTGCAACGATGCCTTGCCGTGCCTCTTCGGCTTCCACTGGCACCGGAGTTGGGGCAACGTTGCGGGTGCAGTGGGCTGGCCTGCATCTATACAGCTCAGAGGTGGTGCAGGTAGTGCAGGGAGGTTTAGCGCATGTGCACGTGTCGCCCCCTGCCACCACCTCTGGCAGGGGGCATGCTGACTCAATGCTGACTTAGTTGACGATTCGTCGGCCGAATGTGATGTGGTGTCACTTCTCGCAATCTTGCACCTTGAGTCGGGGAATGGGCAGCCTCGCATGCCTGAGCGGTTGAGCTGGCTCGATCTCTACGGCTGACCCTGATGTCAACGCCTGTCCTGAGATTTGTTCGCCGTCCAGGAATGTCGTCGGAGGCGCAATGGCTGAGACTGACTCCTCGTGCTCAGTGCCCCAGTGCCCCGAGCTGACCTCGGGCGGACGCTGGGAGAAGTGGTGATGCCGCGGCCGGTCGAGGTGCGCCACAAAGACCCTGTCTTCCCGGAGCACTTGACCCCGAATCGGCCGGGTTGATCCACAACAACGGAGCCTACGGCGTGTCGAAGGCCCCGCTCGTCCACGCGGCGCGCAGCGCCTTCTTGTCCACCTTGCCGACCTTGGTCGTCGGCAGCTGGTCCAGCAGCACCGTCTTCCGGGGCGTGTACAACTCTCCCAACTCGGCGGTCACCGCCGCACCGACCGCCTCCGGGTCGACGTCACCGCCGCCCTCGGCCGTGGCCAGGAAGATGTGTACGGCCTCCCCGTACTCCTCGTCCGGCACACCCAGCGCCGCCGCGTTGCGCACACCGGGCAGCGTGAGCAGGAAATCCTCCAGGACCCGGGAGTAGACGTTGTCGCTGGTGCGGCCGGTGACGATGATGTCCTTGGCCCGGTCGACGAGATAGAGGTACCCCTCGGCGTCGAGATAACCCATGTCCCCGGTGCGCAGCCAGCCGTCGTGCAGCGCCGCCGCGGTGCGCTCCGGGTCCTCGTAGTAGCCGAGCATCACCGTCTCGCCGCGGACGCACACCTCGCCGACCTGCCTGACGGGCAGTGCCGCCGTGCTGTCTTCACCACGGATCTCGATCTCGACGTCGGATATCGCGCGACCGCAGCTGCGCCAGAGCTCGGGGCGCCGGGCTCCCTCCGAGGCGAGATCCTCCGCACCGAACGCGGTGATACCGAGCGCCTCCGACTGCCCGTAGCCCTGGCTGAGCACGGGCCCGAACACCTCGACCGCCTGCTGCAGCCGACTGGGCGATGTGGCCGCGCCGCCGACGACGATCCGCCGCAGCGCGGGCAGGGCGCCCGGCTCGCACTCCGGGTGGTCGAGAACCGCGTACAGCATCGGCGGTACGAACATGGTGGCGGTGATCCGCTCCTCGCGCAGTACCGTCAGCGCCGCGCCCGCTTCGAACTCGGGCAGCACGACGAGGGCGGACCCCGTCACCAGCGCCTGAATCGAGGTGAGGTGGCCACTGCCGTGCGTGAGCAGCGTGGCGGCGAGCACCCTGTCCGTGCCCTGGTCCATGGCCGGGAAGAACGCGGAGCCGGAGTCCTGCGGGTCGTCTTCCACCAGGTTCACCAGCGCGTCGTAGAGCCGGTGGCTGTGCGCGGCGAGCTTGGGGCGGCCCAGGGTTCCGCCGGTGTAGAGGACGGTGACGGCCTCGTCCGCTCCCGGGGCGGGCACGCCGTCGGGGCGCACGGCCGGGCACTCGGCCGCCACAGCCAGCAGGTCCGTACACCGCTGCTCACAAGGCCCGAGGCTGAGCAGTACGGGGGAGTGGACGCTGCGGCCGGCCGCGTCGGCGGCCCGTTGCGCGAAGAGCGGGTCGGTGACCACGGCGCGCGCCCGGGACTGCTCGACCAGCGCGGCGAGTTCGCCGGGCCCTGGCTCGGGCGGCAGGAACACCACACGGCAGCCGATGAGATGGACGGCGAGCTGCACCAGGACGGAGTCCACGCGGTTGGCCAGGAACAGCCCCACTCCATCGCCGGGCGCGAGCCCCTGCTCGCGCAGTGCGTGCCCCAACCTGAACAGCCGCTGCCGCGCCTCCCCTCTAGTCAGCCGCTGCGTCCCCTGGGCGAGCGCCTCAGCGTCCTCGTCCTTGTGCCAGTGCTCCAGAATGCGGTCCAAGTACGTCCGCGGCTCGGATGTTTCCTGTGCGTTAACAATCACCAACACATCCAAACATGCTGCTCAGAAGCCGTGGCCTCAAGGGGGCCACCTTCGGCCATCAGCTGACGAAGTACCATGCCCCTGCCCATACCTTGATGAATATTCGGTATTCGCAGGTCAGCTGAGCGCTTGAGAGAGCGCACGGAACGCCCGTCATCATGGCGGGGAAACGCTCCCCATGGTGTGGCCCCAGCAGGCCCTTGCACGGAGCCCGACGGGCCGACCGCAAGGTCCGCCCGACGCGCCGCGCGAACCACCGGCCGTTGCCCTGCGGGTGTGGAACTGCCCATGACCAGAATCGTCCATAGACGGCCTCCTGGCCCTACAGGGCGCACAGGCCACCTCACGCGCCTTCAGCAGCCGAATGTTCATCCACGTTTCCATCAAAGCCCCGGTCGGTCTGGTCCACCCTCGGAAAGACAGTTCGGTCGACCGCAGCCTGGAGAGCACCGGACCGGGCCCATATCGGGTGTGGGCGCGGAAGCCGTTCGATCGCGCTGGCCCGACGGCGACGGCGACGACGACAGCAACGGCAACGGCGAGGAGCCGACCGGCCCCGCGAGGAACATTCGATCGGAAAACGGCGCTACCGCGAACGCGGAGAGCCACAGCTAGACGCCGGATCGGCGCAGTGAACACGACCGGAGCGGCGGAGCGTCCCTCCCGTGCAGGCATCTGCGGCCTCCGGACCTGAAGGATAGGTCGTGGTCCTGCACCGCGCTCTCCTCGTACGGGTGACGTTCCCGCTGAAGACCCCTCCGGGCTGGTAGAGGTGGGCGTCGCTCATGACCTACTTCGAGGAGGCTGAAATGCCCGCAGGTGCGTGGACGGACGAGGTGCTGGACGGGATGCGGGGGACCGGCGATGCGGTGGGCGACGCCGCGATCACCGAGACCTACGAGCTGGGGCGGCAGGAAGAGGTACGGCAGGCGCTGCGCGGGTTCGGCAAGAACAGCGAGGCGCTGCCCACCGGCCTGCCGCCCCAGCTCCAGCGCTACTTCGAGCTGAGCTCGGTACTGCCCGAGTGGGCCGATCCGGAGCTGATCGAGCGCGGTCGCGCACTGCTGGGCCGCTACGAGGCGCTGGTCGTCTCGACGCTGCTGTGCGGCTCCCTTCCCCTGTGCTACGGCTGCGGTGACGGGGCCGAGGTGCTTGCACGTTCGCAGCGGCTGACCTCGGGCGTGTACCGGAGGCTGATGGAGACCTCGCAGTTCGTGGTCGACGTCCTGGACGACGGGGGGCTGGGGCCCCGGGGGCGCGGGCTGCGCTCGGCACAGAAGATCCGCCTGCTGCACGCCACCATGAGGTACCACGTCGGCCGTCAGGACGACTGGAACGGGACCTGGGGGCTTCCGGTCAACCAGGAGGACCTGGCTGGGACACTGATGAGCTTCTCCGTCGTCATCCCCCGGGGACTGGCGCGGCTGGGCGTCGAGCTGCCGCGCGAGGAGCGCGACGCCTTCTTCCACGTCTGGCGGGTCGTCGGGCACGTCCTGGGCGTCGACAACCGGCTCAACCCGTCCGCCTTCGACGACGGCGCGGAGCTTTTCGACACCATCCTCCGGCGCCAGCAGAGGTCTTCAGCAGCCGGCACCGCCCTGACCAAGGCGATCCTCGACTTCATCCGTGAGGTGCTGCCCGGACCGGCCTTCTCCGGTGTGGGGCCGACCCTGATCCGACACCTGATCGGAGACCCGGCCGCCGACCTGGTCAAGGTCCCGGCGGCGGACTTCTCCAAGACCGCGCTCCAAGCCGGGTCCGTGATGAACTTCGGCTATGGCAAGACCGGTGACACCGTCCCTCTCGTCGCGAAGGCGGCGAGCGAGCTGGGTCTGGCCGTGTTCAAGAACGGCCTGCGGCTGACCAACAAGGGCCGTCGCTACGAGTGGCAGGTCCCCACCGGCCTGACCGAGCCGGCCTGACCTGAAGCAGGGCGTAGCCCTGACAACTGTCCCGATCTGCATAGGCCTGAGCGGTACGCACGTGCTCATCTGGAACCCGTTCGCCGGCGGCGGATTCTGCGACCGGGTTGCGCGCGGTCGATCACGGCGCGCTCACGGAGGACATCCCGCGACGTCTGGCCGGCTACGCGGCGGAGGAAGCAACGCTCGTCCGTACGTGACGGGTCACGCGCCGGCTGTCCGGCCAGGCAGCGGAGAACCCCGGCAGGTGCCGGGGGCCTCGGCCGTACGGGGTGGGGTCAGCATCGTTCGTTGAGGAGGTTGACGGTGAGGTCCAGGCGGTGCCGGGTGGTCCCGCGCCTATGGAGACCCTGCGGGAAATCTCGATCCGGGTGTTGTCACATCGTGGGGGCAATCTACGTTTGCTGCGGTGGGCGGTTGACGGCACCTGGGAGCGGATCTTCGGAGCGATTCTGGCCGTGGCCGTGGCCGACGCCGAGGGCGACATCAGCTGGACCGCATCGGCGGACTCCCCTGTCTGCCGAGCCCATCAGCATGCCGCAGGTGCCCGGAAAGGGGGTGCCTGAACAAGATGAACCTGCCGATCACGGCCTCTGATAGCGATCTTTGAAATTGGCTCTGGCCGCGATTCCGTGAAACAGCCAATTGCGGAACGGCGGCAGTTGGGACGCTCGATCCCTACCAGCTGCGGCCTGGGTGAGCCTGCTCTGTCGCTCTGTCGCCCTGTCGCCCTGTCGCCCTGTCGCCGCGTTCTCCTGACTCAAGACTGGGTGCTCCCGGGCACGGGTGTCCGCCGAGACCAGTCGAACAGCGTGACAGGTTCACCCAGTTACCGCTTCATGCCTGCTATGTACGCGCATGCTGGGATGCACTTCGCGCTCGATGCGCGGCATGATCTCCGGGATGTAGATCTTCTGGATGGCGTCACCGGCATCGTGAGCCTCCCAGTGGGCGCGGCTGGCCCAGCGCTCGACCAGGACGAAGCGGCTGGAGTCCTCGTGCGACTGGTACGCCTCCCAGCTGACGCAGCCGTCTTCTGCCAGACACAAGGGGCGCATCCGAGACAGGGCATCCGCAACTGGACCGAAGTCGGTGCTCTCGGAGACCCGGATGATGACGATGAGGTCGAACAACTTGCTCCTCAGGGGTGGGCTGAGCCTCCGCCAGCAGCGCGGAGACTCGGACAGCCAGATCAACCAGATCAACCAGATAGGGTAAACGATCTTTCATCGCTTTCTGACCTACAGTTTCACGAAATCACGGTCAGAGCCTTGAAATTCCCCACCCTCGCTCGGGGCCGGACGGACCTGCTCACTCTGCTTCCCCACCTTCGGTGCGCTGAGCTGCGGACGGTCAGTACACGGGAGGAGCCGCCCGATAACCAGCCAGCACCAGGGGCGGGGCGAGCCGTCCAGGGTCTATCAGCATGATGGTTCATTGGGGGGAAATTTTCCCTGCCAATGGGTGGCACTCAAGCAGTCCGATCAGCCTTCAACCTTCAACTTCGTGGCGTGGACAGAATGAAGGCCTTGCGCGTGGCGAGGCCGCCGGCTGCGCCGGCCAGGTACGGAGGAGGAACGGCCATGGCAACCGGAAAGCGGACTGATCCATTCGCCGCGTTTAATTTCACTCTGGACATCGACGGGCTGGCGGGCACACACGGTTTCTCCGAGTGCAGCGGGGCCAACACCGAGCAGGACGTGATTGAGTACCGCGAGGGCAACATGGATTTTTCGGTCACCAAGCTCCCAGGGTTGAAGAAGTTCGGTGAAATCACGCTCAAGCGCGGCTTCACCACCAACCGCGAGCTGTGGGACTGGCGGCGGGCCGTGTTGGAGGGCACTGTGATTCGCCGCAGCGGCCACATCGTGCTCAACGACGAGGCCGGCAAACCGGCGTTGCGATGGAAGTTCACCAACAGCTGGCCCAAGCACTACTCGGCACCGTCGCTCAGCGGTACTGCCACCGAGGTTGCCATTGAGGAGTTGGTGTTGGTAGTGGAGAGCTTTGAGCTGGACCCTGCGTGACCGCTGCGGCGCGCCAGTCGGCCTCGCCGAGGTCAAACCCGGTGCGCTGCGGGTGCTGAATATCCCAGCTGCCCTGCGAAGCCCCTCGGGGTAAACCGCAGTTCAACCCAGCCACGGCAGCGTGCAAGGAGGCAGCTGCTTGACGTCGATCCCCGGGGAGGTCTCCGCGGGCACATCCAGGGCACAGCAGCGGGCACGGTGCCATGAACGACGCGTTGAACCGCGGGAACGTTGACGTGCCCCGGCTGCGGCAGGTGCTGGCCGGTCTGCCTCAGCCTCAGCCTCAGGCTGCCGACGGGCGCCTGGTGCTGGCCGTCGATGTCAGTCGCTGGCTCCGCCCAGACGCCCCGACCAGCGCCGACCGCCTGCTCTGCCACGTGTACGGACGCAACAGCCGCTCCTCGGACCAGCTCATTCCCGGCTGGCCGTACTCCTTCGTCAGCTGTCCTGGAGGCCGGCCGCACGTCCTGGTGCCAGCTCCTGGACGCCGTGTGCCTGAGCCCGGCCGACGATGTCGCCGAGGCCACTGCGGCCCAGCTCCGTCGGGTGGACGAGGACCTCATCGAGATGGGCCAGTGGCACCGGGGCGACCGCGACATCCTGATCGTCTTCGATGCCGGCCGGGTACGACGCCCCGCGCATGGCCCATCTCCTGTGCGGGCTGCCGGTGGAGGTCCCTGGGCGGATGCGCTCGGACCGGGTGATGCGCAAGCCGGTCCCGGTACCGTGGATCTCGCCGCCGCAGGGCGGGCGGCCCCCGGAGCATGGCAAGGGATTCCGCTTCGCCAAGCCGGAGACGTGGGGCGAGCCGGGCGTGACAACGAAGCAGGTCACTGACCGGTACGTCGCCGCCCGCGGCGATGGCTTGGGACCGTATCCACCCCGGCTGACCACCCGCTCCGCGTCGATCGACCACACCGGTGAACTTCCCATCATCGAGGGCACCTTGATCCGCCTGGAGGTCGACCGTCTGCCCGGCGGCAACGACCCGCTTCCGCTGTGGCCGTGGTCGTCCGCCACCGGCCTGACCAGCGAGGACGTCGACGTGTGCTGGCAGGTATTCCTGCAGAGGCCCGACCTGGAACAAACCTTCCGCATGATTAAGCAGACCCTGGGCTGGACTCGCCCGAAGCTCCGCCCCCCGAGGCCGGCGACCGCTGGACGTGGTTGGTTATCGCCGCCCACACCCAGCTGAGGCTCGTCCGGCAGGCCGCCGTCGACTTGCGGCGGCCCTGGGAGAAGCCGGCCGAGCCCGGCCGGCTCACCCCTGCCCCGGTCCACGGGGGTTCCGGCACCTCAGCCCGCACCTTGTCTGGCCGACCCTTTTGGCTGCCAAGGCAGGACTTCAGTGTGGACGGGGCACGGACTTCGACGCCGTCCGCAATCGTGCCCTGTCATGGCACGCGAGCCGCACACGCCCTGGAAGTGGTCTATCCAACGAACAAGTCCAGGCTGCTGACCTGGGACTCTGCGGCGCAGCGAGTTTCGGGAATCGAACCCGCGCTCTGAGCTTGGGCTTGGGAATCACAGAGGATTTGGGTGTGTCACCGCAGGTCAGAGGCCGTGGCGTTGTCAGGCGCGGCCTGCCGGGGCTGTTGTCTGCGCCCCGGTTGTCCGCGGCTGACCGCCTCTACTGGTGCGGTAGTGGTGCGAGACGGATAAATGCCGCTGTGGTGCGGCTGCTAGGAGCGGCCAGACTCCTGCGGGTCGGGAGGTCGCTAGCCAGCAGTCGTAGCGGGGCGGACTTGAACCGGCCACCGCTTCGTCCCGAATGAAGTAAATGAAGGACGGGCAAGATCCTTACCTGCGTGTTCTGATATCTGCCCAGGTCAGAGGGTCGCCGTGGGTTGGTCTGCCGTGGTGTCGCAGGGAATCTGGGAGAAGGCCTGCTCCCAGATTTCTTCCAGGGAGCGGAGGCCGACTGTCTGTCGACGCAGCGCTCACGGGCTGAGCACCCGCCGGGGCGGGCCGCTGTCGGCTCTGTCCGTGGGGAGAGGGGCCCATGGTCCGTGAGGACGATACGGTCACTGCGGGTCTGCCCTTCGGCAGGCCGCGCATCCCCGGGACCTGAGAGCGACATGTAGGGGGCGCGCCGCGGCCACAATGGTCCGGAGTGGCTTTCCAGCCTTTCCAGCCTGTCAGGGGTACCCATGTCGCAGCCCGCCGCACTGTATGCGGCGGTCGGCTCGTGGCGGGCGGGCGAACCCTGAGTCGACGGGGCGTCGTGGCCGAGGTGAAGCAGTGCCGCGGCTTCGACTGGCCGTGGCAGGGAGAAATGAGTAGCGGTACTCAGTCGGCCGTTCACTGTCGTGGCCATGCTGTGGATGCCCGCCGCTGACGAAGGAGCGTCACCCATGCCGAACAGCGCTGCGCACTCCATGCTGATGCGTGTGGTGCGGCCCGCCGCCGCCCCTGTTGTCATCCTCGCCGGTCTTGCCGTATCCGGGCTGAGCCCTTACGACCGCGTCACCTGGTTCCTGGAGATCTTCTGGGTAGCGGTAGGCGTTCCCCTCGTCATGCTGATGTGGCGGCGGTTCCCTCTCACCGGGCTGCTGTGCGGTCTGCTCACCTTGCACGCACTCGTTCTGTGCCTGGGCGGCCACTACACCTACGCCCGGGTTCCGCTGGGGGAATGGCTGCAGGGCTGGCTTGGGCTCTCCCGCAACCCGTACGACAGAATCGGTCACCTGCTGCAGGGGTTCGCGCCGGCCATTCTCTGGCGGGAGGTGCTGAGCCGGACCTCGCCGCTGCGCGGCAGCCGCTGGCTCGCCCCGCTGACCGTCTGCGCCTGCCTGGCGTTCAGCGCGCTCTACGAGCTGCTCGAATGGGCTGCCGCCGTGATCGGAGGGGACGGGGCGGATGCCTTCCTGGGTACTCAGGGTGATGTGTGGGACACCCAGTGGGACATGTTCTGTGCCTTCATCGGGGCGGTGATGGCCCTGCTCCTGCTCAGTCGGGCTCACGACCGGCAGCTGGCCGCCCGGTAGCCGCCCCGCCGCGCCGGTCCGCCTACCCGAAGCCTCTTCGAGCCCGGGCCAGGCGTGGGTCACGGGGCGGGGCTGCTACTCAGCGCCGCCTAAGTATCGGTACTCATGTGGATCCGGCCAGTCCACTTACGATGCAGAGAACCAAGCGACACCGAATCTGCTGGGGAAGACCATGAACTCTGGACGACTGCGCTCAATAGCGCGGGTGACCTTCGGCAACCGCGTCTCGCAGGCCTATCTCGCGCTGGTCGCCGCCGCGACCATCTTCCTCCTGCTCGGCGGTAGCACTGACTCTCCCGCCGGGTTGTCGATACTCGCCGTCGCCATGCCGACGATCTTGATCATGCTCCTGGCCGAAGCCCTCTTCTCGGACTTCGGTTCCACGCCGTCTTGGATCGCCTGCGCTTCCGCGGTGGCTTCCGTACTCATCCAGTCGTGGTTCATAGGCACCATCGCCTCCCGCGCTCGCACGGGCCAGTGGCTCCCGGCATGGCCCCAGGCGAAGTGACCGCCTTGCTCCCGCGGCCGCTGCGCGGCACAGTGCGTCCCTGATAGGGCTCCCTGAATTTCCCCACCCCCTGCTCAGGCACAGGACAGACCTGCTCGCCAAGGTTCCCCACCCCTTGCGGTGCCGGCCTGCGACTGGCCGCCACAGCGGAGGGGCTGGCTGATGGCCAGCCAGCACCACTTCCGGGCCGAACTGTCCAGGGTGAGCGCAGCTCCTGCGCTGGCGGCTGATGATCCTCCTCGGCGCATTCGCCTCGATGCGCCCGGAGGAGCTGGCGGAGCTGCGCCGCAAGGTCGTCGACCTGGACGGGGGATCGATCTGTGTCAAACGTGCCGCTCCCGAGTTGACCGCTGGCAAGCGGGTACTCGGCGACCCCAAGTCCCGTGCTGGCAAACGGGAGATCGTGCTGCCTCAGTAACCTCACCGCGGTGAGCTGGCGCTGAGGGCGGCACCCCTTCGTGGCTGACGGGCCGGCCCCGTACGAGCGGCGAGCGGCCCGACGCGCGGAACACGAAGAAGGGCCGGAGGTCCGCGAGCAGCGCTGGTCGCGGGCCTCCGCAGCGCGAACCGTACGGGGCGAGGCCGCCTGGCTTCGTTCACTTCAAACGGCAGCGTTTGTCCACCGGTTTGGGAGTCAGTTGGCGATCGGCGGCGGCGTGAATGTCCCTGGGAAATGACGTCACGGCGTGGGATGGCCCGCCGCCCGCGAGGGGACACTATTGGTCAATTCGGGCCCTGGTGCTCTGTCCCACCGATCAGTCGAAAGTGCTGGCCAGGTAGGCGTTGCGGATTCTGATGAGGTGGGGCATGTACCGGCTCAGGAGGAGTCTGTCGACGATGCGTCCGACAGGCCCCAGAGGAGAAGCGAAGTCGATGACGTCTCGCATGATGGTGCCGCCAGCGCCGTCCGGCTCGAAGAGGTGGGCGTGGCGCCATCGTTTGAAGGGTCCGGACTCCTGCTCGTCCACGAAACATCGGGGCCGGTCGTAGGAGGTGATGCGGGCCTTGAGTCGCCAGGTCAGGCCGAGATGGCGGGCCTGGAAGGTCACCGTGTCACCGAGCGCCAGCTCGCCCCGGGTTTTGCCGCCAACCGCTCGCTCCGACGAATCGGCCATCGAGCGGGTGTGCGCCTCCACGTCCAGGCATACCGCGAACACCTGGTCCGGAGGTGCGGCGACGGCGGTCACGACCTCGAAGTGCTGCACAGGCTCACCCTAGACGCTGGGCATGCCGGGGCCATTGCCAGGGTCGAACGCATGTCTCATCTCAGGCTCGGCGGCGCTTCTCCAGGTGCGCGCGAGGCGGTGGCGCAATGGCTGCCGCCTCCCCTGGCAAGCACCCCGCTGATCGCAAAACTCGTGAACATCACCCGGCCGTGGATCCGGGTGGCACCCAAACCCGCGTACAACCGCTCTCATGACTCGGTTCTGGCACGGATCTTGGGGAGCGGTTGCGGAGCGTCACGGCAGCGTTCGATTGTGGGAGTCGAGTTCGTGTGAGCCCGCGCATCCTATGCCGTCTTCCATGCCGAATTGACGCTCCATCAGGTCAGGAGGGATGTCCGCCGTGATTGGCCGTGGACGGTGACAGTTCTGGTCATGCAGACCGACATGCTGTTCTGGGAGTCTCTCGTGTTCGACGGGATCGACGACGTGGACGTCGAAGCGGCGACAGCCGCCTTCGGCACGGTCGAGGTGACGGCGCGAGGCCGGGCGGCCGCGGCGACATGCCCCGACTGCGGCCACTTATCGGGCCGGGTGCACGACTCCTACCGGCGCAGGCTGAAAGACCTTCCGCTCGGCGGGCAGAGCGTCATGATCCGGCTGACGGTCCGGCGCTTCATCTGCGATGCGGGCGACTGCTCGCATCGTACCTTCGCCGAGCCGTTCGCCCAGCTGGCCCGCCCGTACGCGCGCTTCACCACGCGCCTCAATCACCTCTTGCAACGGGTCGGGCTCGCGCTCGCCGGACGGGCCGGCGCCCGCCTGGCGAGTCAGCCGGGCACTAGCGCGGGGCGGATGACGTTGCTCCGCAGGGTCGTGGCGCTGCCGGACCGGCTGTTCAGCACGCCGCGTGTGCTGGGCGTGGACGACTTTGCGACCCGCGGAGGGCAGATCTACTCCACCGTCTTGACCTGTGGAGAAACCCATCGCGTGGTCGATGTGCTCCCGACCCGCACGGCCGGACCGCTGGCCGCCTGGCCCACCGCCCACCCCGGCGTGGAGATCATCTGCCGGGGCCGGGCCGTGGATACCTGCGTCGCCGCCTACCGCGAGTGCCTGCGCACCCCGATGTCAGACGAGCCGCCTTCCAGCATTCCGCAGGCTGCCCCGGCGCCCCTCCGCCCGGAACCGGCCGGCCGACGGGCCCAGAGCAAGAAGGCCGCGCACGCCCTGGTCCACGAGCTCCTCGCCCAAGGCCGCTCCCGCCGGGCGATCGCCCGGCACCTGGGTTGGGGCCTCAACACCGTGCTGCGCTATGCGAGCGCGACCCGCTGGCAGGACACCTTCCGCGACAACCGGCCCGCCCCAGTCGTCTGGAACCCCATAAGTCCCACCTGGACCGCCGGTTCACCGAGGGCAGCACGAGTGTCACCCAGCTCCACCGTGAGTTGGTCGCCCAGGGCGCCCCGGTCATCTACGGCATGGTCCGCGCTTACATCGCCACCTTGCGCGCTGTCCCGCCGGACGCTCCGCCCCCGCCGCCGTCCGTGCGGAAAGTAACCGGCTGGCTTACCCGTCACCCCATCTCCCTCAGCGAGGAGGACCGAGCGGGCTTGAAGGACGTTCTGGCCCGCTGCCCCGAACTGGACACCGTCGCCGGGCCACCGACCGCCTCGGCGGCACCCTCCCTGCCTGGATCGACGCCGTCGATGCCAGTCAGCTGCCCGGCCTCACCGGCTTCGCCCTCCGCCTGCACCGCGACTTCGACGCTGTGACCGCCGGACTCACCCTGGGTTGGAGCTCTGGTGCCACCGAAGGTGCCGTGAACCGTATCAAGAAGATCAAAAGGCAGCTCTACGGCCGAGCTGGATTCGAACTACTCCGCAAGATGATCCTGCTTCAGTGACCGTCGGTGAGGCTCCCGGTGATCATTGCCAGTGTCCGCTGACGGGGTCTTTCCAGGCTGTGGCCACGGCTCGATGCGGGGGCCTGAACGGTGTCTGCGGCAGCTGCGAGATGTGCCGTTGAGGGGCACGACGAACAGAGCAGGGTTGCCATCGCCCACCAACGAAAGGCTTTTGCGCGTGCCGTCGTCCGAATGGTGGGGTGGCACTGTGACCAACCACGATGAGGCAGCGGCTGTCCGACCGTTGACACTGGCTTGGGTGAGCCAGCACCTGGAGGTCGGCGAAAGGATCGTCAAAACCGAGGCGCTGCACGGCGGCATCACTGCCGAAATGCGGAGGCTGACCATCGGCACGAGGGACGGAGGCACCCGTGATCTGGTGCTGCGGACCTTCGTCGACGTGGAGCACGCCGAGGACTGGCTGAACAGGGAGGCTGGCGCCCTGACCCTGCTCACGGGGACCGGCGTGCCGGCTCCTGGACTGGTCGCGGTTGATCCGACCGCCGCGTATTGCGAGTATCCGTCACTCCTGATGACACATCTGGCGGGCCGGACAGTCCTCGACGATGAGGGATTGGAGGCGCGCGTTCCTCTGCTGGCCCGTCAACTAGTGGCGATCCACGCGTTGCGACCCGTGGAGCGGCCCCGGGGGTATGTGGCGTTGACGACCGCCGACACCGTCGTGGTTCCGAAGGGCGCCGACGCGGCGGCATGGGACGCGGCGATCGACGTGATCCGCAGGCCCGCGCCGCCCTATGAAGGGCGATTCCTGCACCGGGACTTCCAGCCCGGCAACGTGCTGTTTGACGTGCCGCGCTCAAGGCCGGCAGGTGCCCGGATCACCGGCGTCGTCGACTGGGCAGCGACCTCCTGGGGCCCGGCGGATCTCGATGTGGCGCACTGCTCGACCAATCTCGCGTTGCTGCACGGCCCGGCGTGGGGTCTGCGGTTCGCTGAGGCGTATGAGGAGGCCGGCGGGGTGCTGGCAGCGGCCGCGAGTGAGCGGCTGTACTGGCAGGTGCGGGACGGGCTGGCGTGCTCAGAAGAAGTGCGGTTGGTGGCGCAGCCATGGCGTGAGGCAGGGAGGACAGACCTGACGGCGCGAGCCGTGGAGGAGCGGCTGGATGAGTACGTCACCGCCCTAATGAACGCGCTGGGCTGAGCCAAGGCGGCCCGGGGCGCGGCCCCGGCGGCGAACCGCCATTGCCTGTGCCCTACCTCGATTCGAGCAGCGGTGTCATCCGCCGTGACCACTCCCCAAGATTCGTGCCAGAACCCATGACGCGCGAATAAAGCCAGCCGCCCTGCTGGGGGTTGTCCCGTAACGGAGGTTGATGCCTCAGGGCATACTGGCGCTCGTTGTTGCCGTGGGCCGGATCCGGGAGGGAGACTCAGTGCCTGAGCTGCGGTGTGAAGCGGTTCGCTGGGTGAATGACGAGCCGTTTCCCGGCATCGTCGAGGTTCAGTTCGTTGACGCCGCTGGGGACCGCTGGTCCTTGTTCGACAAGACACCGATCTTCACTCGGTCCGCTGCGTTGACCCCCGACTCGTTCTACCCGGTACAGGTCACGGTGGCGTGCATAATCCTGGACGGCGCTATGCGGCCCGCCGACGACGAGTTCGTGGCGGTCTCCCTCGCGCCGGACGGGGTCACGACGCCGGACGGACGGGACACCTTCACCGTGAGCCGAGGCCAGCTCATCCTGTGAGGGCAAGATTGCGGAGTCGGGCGAGCCGAGCATGGCCTGGTGGACGCCGCTCCCCTTGAGCCGACAATCCCGCAGGACCTTCCAGTTCTTCAGTCGTGACAGGGCATGTTCGACGCGAGCGCGGGCTTTGCGGTGGACTCTGTTCTCGGTCTCCTGCTGACGGCTAAGGCGCTGTTGGTCTGGTCGTTTGCGGTGCGGAATGAGGGCTGTGGTGCCCTGATAGCCGCCGACCGTGGGCGGTGACTGGGGCCCCACGGCAGGCCCGGCTGGCACCGGACTCGGTGAATGCCCGGCAGTCGTTGCGGCTGCCGGGCAGTGGGTTTCCGACAGCTACCACCAGGCGGCTGTTGGCGTCGATTACGACTTGCAGGTTGGTCGAGTATCGATAGTTCTTGCTCGACGCGAGACGCTACGGTCGCGAGTCGGCACCAGCGTGCCGTCCACGATGTACAACAGGCTCCCAACCAGCACCGATGGCGAACTGCGACTCGAGTACTCAGGCCCTCCGGCTTCTCACCAGGTGACCGGGACGGCTGTGGGCCCGGCGTCGGTCTGGCCGGTGGCCCAGACGAGGTCGTCGACGGGAACCTGGAGCCGCAGGCCCGGCAGCCGGCGGGCGAGAGCGCCGAATGCGGCGCCGAGTTCGATGCGGGCAAGAGCGGCGCCGAGGCAGTGGTGTGCCCCGCGGCCGAAGGCCAGGTGCGGGCTTGTCGGCTGCCGCCCTGGAAGGAACCGACCTGGCAGGAACCGGTCGGGCAGGAACCGGTCGGGCTGGGGGAAGTGCCGAGCATCGCGGTGGGCTGCCTCAAGCCGGACCAGCACCAGGTCCCCGGCCGTGATCGAGGCGCCGGCCAACCCCACGTCCTGCTGGGCCCAGCGGGGAAAGGGCTCGGCGGTCATCCCGGCCTGCCGGCGCAGGGCTTCTTCCACGGCTGCCTCCCTGCGTTCGGGGTCATCGGCGATCGCGCCGAGGTGCTCTTCGCCGATGAGCTGGATCACGCCGACCGCGATGGCGTTGCGTGTCGAGACGTAGCCTGCGGCGACCAGAGTGGTGGTCATGGCGACGAGCTCGTCGTCGCTGAGCCGGCCATCGTCCGCGTCGCGCACCGCGATCAAGCTGCTGAGGAGGTCGTCGGCGGGAAGGCGGCGCTTGGTGGCGACCAGCCCGGCGGTGTATTCGGTCAGCTCCTTCCACGCCCGCACTGCCGCCGCCACGCTCTCCCCCTGGTCGGAGGCGAGGAAGTCCGCCGTGCTGGCGGTGTCAGCAAGCGCCGCGAAGCGTTCGCGGTCCTCGATCGCCACGCCGAGCAGGTCGCCTATCACCCGCAATGGCAAGGGGGCGGCAAGTTCCGCCACCAGATCGGCGGGCGGGCCGGCGGCGGCCAGGCCCTCGATGAGCCCGGTGGCCAGCTCCTCGATGGCCGGGCGGAGCGCGGCGACGTTTCGAGGGGTGAAGGATTTCGCCACCAGTCGGCGCAGGCGGGCGTGGGCCTCGCCGTCCTGGAAGAGGGTGTGCTCGCCAGGGGATTCGGCGCGCGGCGGGACCATTCCGAACCGCGGGTCGGAGAGTACCGTCGTCGCCGCCTCGTACGAGGTGACCAGCCATGCCCGCTGTCCGTCGGGGGTGATCACGGGGGCTACGGGCGCGCTGACGCGCAGCTCCGCGTACTCCGGGGGCGGCTTCAGCGGGCCGGGCCGCTCGAACGGCAGGGTTCGTACGGCGGCGGGCGTGACGGGCTCGTTCATCTGCGGCGTCTCCTGGGCGTCAGCGTGGGCTCGTATGTCTCTGATACGCCCCAGTAGGCAGGTTGACGTCGCGACAAGGTCAACCCTGCGCCCGGTCACGATCGCCATGCCGGTGACGTCCCGCCGCCTGGAGCCGAGTTGGAGCTGGTCGGGCCCCGCGCTTTATGTGCGCCCAAACTGGAGGTGGATCGGCGTCTTCACGATCAGGCATTGGCCAGGAGCTCAGCCTGCAGGTCAGTGCACCAGCCCCTCACCAAACAGGTCACCAGTGGGGGCTTCAAGTTGAGCGTCCGTGTTGGCTACACCCGCTCGTACCCGACGTCGGCGTCCGTGCTGCTTGCGGCAAGTTAGCGAAGGGAGTTGCGTTCGCGACGGTCACCGGAAGGGGCCAACACAGTGGATGAGGATTGGCGCTGGCGGGATCGTCGCCCGCGACGGGATCGGGGAGTGCTCGCGGCGAGGGCCTGGGTGGGGAGGGGGAGTGGGGAGTGTCCTGGGTCTACCTGCCCCAGATCTTTCGGTACTGCGCGCGGTAGCCGGGCGGATCCCACGTCGTCGCCCCGCGGCTGTTGGCGGCCGTGGCGATATGTACGGGGGCGACGTATCCGCTGGCGGGCCTGCCGGAGAAGGCGCGGTTGAACTCGTCGAGGATCTGCCAGCCCTGCTGGCCGAACGGCTCGGGGACGGTGGCCGCCTGGAACTGTCTGCTGTTGATGCGTTGGAAGGCGGAGGGGTCGCCGTCGCCCGCGCCGATGTTGTAGGGAGGGCCGGTGCCCTTCTTGCGGGCGGCGCGCAGAGCCGGGGCGGCGTCGGCGAAGTAGACGTCGTTGATGGCTACGGAGTGGGTCCAGGTGTCCGGGAAGCGGGAGAGGAGGGAGGAGATCTCCTGGGGGGTTCGGCTGCTGGTGTCGGAGATCGGGATGTTCTCCTCGGTCAGGATCTTCACGCCGGGACAGGTGGCGAGCTCCTTCTTGATCAGTTCGGACTTGTTCCTGGCGAACGGAATCGAGGCGTCGGTGAACACGACGACTCCGGCGCGGCCGTGGGAGTGCGTGATGATCCAGTCCGCGCTGACCTTCGCGACGTTCTCGACCCGGGTGGTGATGTTGCTGAAGAGCTTGGGGTCCTTGCTCGGGCCGGGGGAGTCGACCGCGTGCCAGCCGACGAGCGGGATGTGCTGTGCGTTGGCCTTCGCGACCTGTTGTGACGTCAGACGGGGGTCGAAGCCGCCGATGACGATGCCCGAGGGCCGCAGGGCGATGGCCTGGCTGAACGCCGCCTGGATGCCCGCGGGAGTGCCCTGGCCGTCGATCACCCGGACCCGCCAGCCGATGGCCTTCGCGGCCTCCGCCACGCCCTGGGCGGCGCCCGCGACACCGGGGTTGGTCATGGTCTGCGCGACATAGACGATGCTCTTGTCGGCGACGGCCTTGGGGCCGCTGGTGGGCCCGTCCGCCGTGGGCTCGGTCTTCTCGGCCTGCTGAACGGCGGCCCTGGCCCTGGCCAGGACGGTGGGGCAGCCCGCCGTGGTCGGCTCGGTCGGGACCGGCTCGCCGCCGCTCGACGCACCGCGCTCGCAGCCGCACAGGAGCGCGGCCGCCAGCGCCAGGACGACCGCAGGGCGGCGGCTACGAGGTGACTTCGGGCGTGTCATGGTGCGTCCGGGCAGGCCGCGTCCGTTGTCGTTGGCGGAGCTGGCGGCGCGCGGCGTAGCCGGCCATGCCGACGGCGATGAGCAAGGTGGCGCCGTTGAACAGCGGGGTGACCCAGAACTGGGCGCCGAGCTGGCCGATGCCGGCGAGGCCGATGGCCAGGATGGTGACGGCGACCAGGGTGCCCAGGGCGTTCGGGCGGCCGGGTCTGATCGCGGTGGAGCCGAGCAGCGCACCGACGAAGGCCGGCAGCAGATAGTCCAGGCCGACGCTGGGGTTGCCGATGCGCTGCTGCGCGGCCAGCAGGACACCGGCGACGCCGACGACCAGACCCGAGCCGGCGAAGGCGTAGATGACATAGCGTCGGGTGGGGATGCCCACCAGCTCGGCGGCGCGGGGGTTGGAGCCGATGACGTACAGGTACCGCCCGAGCGGCAGCCGTTCCAGGAGCAGCCACAGCACGGCGGTGAGGGCGAGGACGTAGAAGGCCGGTACGGGCAGGCCGAGGAACCTGGAGTCGTAGAGGTCCGTGAACGCGGCCGGCAGGCCGTGCGGGCCGGGGACGATCCGGGCTCCGTTGGTGATCCAGCCGGTGAAGGCGTACAGGATGCTGCCGGTGCCCAGGGTGGCGATGAAGGAGTTGATCCTTGCGAATTCGACGACGACACCGTTGAAGACGCCGACCGCTGCCCCGCCGAGGACCACCACGAGGCAGGCGAGCGGCCAGGGCCAGGCTTCGGCGACGATGAGCTGCATCGTCATCACGTGGGTGAGGCCGAGACCGTAGCCGAGGGACAGGTCGAACTTGCCGGTGACGATCGGGATCATCGCGCCGAGCGCGAGGACGGCCGGGATCGCCTGGTTGGACAGGACCGCGGAGATGTTGTCCAGCGTGGGAAAGGTGTCCGGCAGTGCGAGGGAGAAGGCCGCGAACAGCAGGACGGTGAGGGCCAAGAGGCCGTAGGCGCCGACGAGGTGACCCAGCCGGCGGCCCAGCGGAGGACGGGGGGAGGACGTCATGGTCCCGTCGTCCCGGTCAGCGCGGTCATGGCCGACGAGGCGCGGGCGAGTCCGGCGACGGTCAGGGCCCGGCCGCTCAGCTCCGCCGTCACCGCTCCGCGGACGAAGACCAGGGCGCGCTGGCACACGTTGGCGACCTCCTCGAAGTCGGTGGAGATCAGCAGCGCGGCGAGGCCCCCGGCCAGCGCGTCCTGGAGCAGACGGTAGATCGCCGCCTTGGCGCCGATGTCCACCCCGGCGGTCGGCTCTTCGAGGATCAGCAGCCTCCGGTTCATCCGCAGCCACCGGCCGAGCAGGACCTTCTGCTGATTGCCCCCGGACAGCGAGGAGATCGGCACCTCGGTGTCCCGGGGGTACACCGAGAACCGTTCGGCCAGGGCGGCGGCCTCGGCCCGCTCGCGCCGGGGGCTCATCCAGTGCAGCGCCGGCCGGCCGTGTGCCCGGGGGTTCGTCAGGAAGTTCTCCCGCACCGTCAGTTCGGCGGCGCAGCCCTCTTCCTGACGGTTGCTGGTCACCAAGCCCACGCCCGCGTCGACCGCGGCGGCGACCGAGTGCGGTGCGTACGGCCGGCCGTCGAGCAGGACCGTGCCGCCGTGGATCCGCCCGGAGCCGGCGAGGGCGCGGCCCAGTTCCATGTGTCCGGCGCCGGTGAGGCCCACCATGCCGAGGATCTCACCGGCCCGCAGCTCCAGGCTGACCGGTCCGGTGTGCTCGGTCCGTACGCCGTCCAGGCTCAGCACGGCCGGGCCCGCGGCCGGGACGGACCGGTAGCCGCCCGGTTCCCGGCCGACGATGTCGCGCACCAGCCGGGCCGGGCTGTAGCGGGCGAGCGGGCCCCGGCTGATGAGGCGGCCGTCGCGCAGCACGGCGAAGACATCGGCGACCTTGTACACCTCGTCCAGCCGGTGGGTGACGTAGACGATGCCGTGGCCCTGATCGCGCAGGGTGTGCAGTACGCGGAAGAGCCGGGCGCAGTCCGCTGCCGGGAGGCTGGCGGTCGGCTCGTCGAGGACGATGAGTCCGGCCTGGGTGGACAGCGCGCGGGCGATGGCCACCAGGGAGCGTTCGGCCCGCGGGAGGTCGGTGAGGGGAGCGCGCGGGTCGAGGTGTGCGGCCACGATGTCCAGGGCCTCGGTGCACCGTCTGCGGGTCATCCGCCAGGACAGCAGTCCGGCGCGGCGTGGATAGCCGGTGCCCAGGGCGATGTTCTCGGCGACCGTCATCCACTCCACCAGCCCCAGGTCCTGGTGGATGAACGACATGGCGCGGGAGGCGGCCTCGGAGCCGAGCGGATGCCCGGCGACCGTCACCTCGCCCTCGTCCGCGTGGTGGACGCCCGCGAGCACCTTGATGAGGGTGGACTTCCCCGCCCCGTTGGGGCCGAGCAGCGCGAGGATGCTGCCGGAGTCGACGTCGAGGTCGACCGCGTCCAGCGCGAGGGTGCCGCCGAACCGCTTGCTGAGACCGCGTACGCGGACGAGGGGTTCTGCGCCGCGGCGCGGGGGAGGGGTGCTTTCAGGAGCGTCGTGCACGGACTTCTCCGGGGGTCGGCCGCTGACACTTCCAGCGTCTGCTGTCGCATTTGCGCATGCTACGGACCTCGTGGGGCACTTTGCCTGACAGTCCCTCAGATGGCGGGAAGGGCATCGAAGTAGCTCTCGACGGCGCCCGACGTTCCGCCGGGCAGCTCCAGGGCGCACTCGGCCCAGATGACCTTGCCGTCGGCGGTGTAGCGGGTTCCCCAGGCCTGTGCGAGCTGCGCGACGAGGAACAGCCCGCGGCCGCCCTCGTCGGTGGTGGCCGCATGGCGCAGATGCGGGGCGGTGCTGCTGGTGTCGGAGACCTCGCAGGTCAGCGCGCGGTCGTAGAGCAGGCGCACCTGGATGGGGGCGGTTCCGTAGCGGATGGCATTGGTGACCAGCTCGCTGAGCAGCAGTTCGGTGGCGAAGGCGACGTCATCCAGCCCCCAGTCGGCCAGCTGGCGGGTCACGGCGGCACGGATCCCGGAGACCAGCGACGGATCGGCGGTCAGGGTCCAGGTGGCGATCCGGTGCGGGTCCAGGGCGTGGGTGCGGGCGACGAGCAAGGCCACGTCGTCGGCGGGGTGGTCGGGCACCACGGTCCGCAGCACCGCCTCACAGGTGTCCTCGGGCGGGCGGTTCGGGTGCGCCAGGGCTCCGCGCAGCCGCTCCAGGGCCGTGTCCAGGTCGCGGTGGCGGTCTTCGAGCAAGCCGTCCGTGTAGAGGACGAGCTGGCTGCCCTCGGGCAGCTGGAACTCGGCGGTCTCGAAGGGGAGCCCGCCCAGGCCCAGCGGCGGTCCGGCGGGCAGGTCGGGGATGGTCACGGTGCCGTCGGGGCCGACCAGGGCGGGCGGCGGGTGTCCGGCCCGTGCCATCACGCACCGCTGCGAGGTGGGGTCGTAGATGGCGTACAGGCAGGTGGCGCCGATCATGCCGGTGCCGTCAGCGGTGGGATCCTCGCTGCCCTCGTCGCGGTCCAGGCGCCCCACGAGATTGTCGAGGTGGGTGAGGACTTCATCCGGGGCGAGGTCGAGTTCGGCGAAGTTCCGCGCGGCGGTGCGCAGCCGGCCCATGGTGGCGGCGGCGTGCAGCCCATGGCCGACGACATCCCCGACGACGAGGGCCACGCGGGTGCTGGAGAGCGGAATGACGTCGAACCAGTCGCCGCCGACACCCGACTCGGCGGGCATATAGCGATGGGCGATCTCGACGGCGTTCTGCTCGGGGAAGCTGTGCGGCAGCAGGCTGCGCTGCAGGGCCAGGACCATGGTGTGTTCGCGGGTGTACCGGCGGGCGTTGTCGATGCAGATGGCGGCGCGTGTCGCGAGTTCCTGGGCCAGCGAACGGTCGTCGTCCCCGAAGGGCGAGGGGTCCCGCGAGCGGTAGAAGCTCGCCACGCCCAGCGCGATGCCGCGGGCGAGGAGGGGGACCGCGATGAGCGAGTGGACGTTGTGGTCGAGAAGGCGCTGGGCGTGTGCCGGGTCCTGGGATATCCAGCCCGTGGCGGTCCGCAGATCCGGCTCCAGTACGGGTTGCCCGGTGGCGAGACACCGCAGCTGCGGCGTGGTGGGGCGCAGATGGACCCGCTCGCCGGCGGGGTAGAACGGGCAGTCCTGGCGAAAGCCGTGCACCACCGTGCGGTAGAGGTCGACGCGGGGGTCGGGCGGCTCCTCACCGCGCAGTACCGCCTCGGGAACGTCGATGGTGACGAAGTCGGCCAGGCCCGGGACGGCCATCTCGGCGAGCTCCCGGGCGGTGTGGCTCACGTCCAGGCTGGTGCCGATGCGGGCGCTGGCCTCGGACAGCAGCTCCAGCCGCCGCCGGGCCGCCACGGCGTACTTCCCGACCCCCGGCTCGCCCACCATCACCAGGCCGCTGGTCGCCCGGTCGGCCGCACGTCCGGCCGTGCCGGGTGCGCCGGGCCTGTGGGCCGTCGTCGCCGGCCGCCTGCGCACCGACTCCGGAACGCGCCCGGGCAGCGGCACGGCCGGGGCCGGCACCTGCTGTGTCACCCAACCGAGCGGACCGGGTGTGACCTCGGCCTGTGCGGAAAGGGTGACGTGCTGATGCAGTGCGGGGAGGACCGCTTCGATGACGACGCCCTCCACCCCGGAGGCGCTGGTCACCGGGCGGCTCAGCAGCGTGACGCGCCGACCGCCGGGCAGCGCCACCTCGACGGCGGCTCGCTGGGCCGCGGAGATCAGATCGGCGGCCTTCTCCTTGAGGATCATCTGGTCCCGCCAGTCCAGCCCGCTCGCGGCGAGCTCGCCCAGCTCCCCGTCGCCCGTCGCCTCGCGGGCCGGCGAGCGGCGCCTGGCGTCGAGGTACGCCTGGAGCAGGGCGCGCTCCCGCGTCGAACTCTGCTCCAGCAGCCGCCGCTCGATGGCGCCGGCCGCCCTGCGGATCACGGAGTTCAGCGCCGCCTCGGCGTCGGCGAGCGGATAGCCGAAGCAGAGGATGCCTTCGATGCGCCCACTGAGCAGGTCCCGGACCGGAATCGCGGAACACGCACTCGACTGCGAGCGTTCGGCGAAGTGCTCAGCGCCATAGACGTTGATCAGCTGCCGCTCCGCCAGCGCCAGCCCGATCCCGTTCGTCCCGCCGAACTGCTCGGCGAAGACGAAGCCCGGGACGCTCTGGATCGCGGCCAGATGCCTGACCAGCGAGGCCTCGCCGAACCGGCGTTGCAGCACCGCCCCGCGCCCGTCGGCCAGGGACACATTCATGTTCCTGCCAGCGAACCTGGCCTGCAGCCGGTCCAGTACGGGCTCGGCAGCGCGGACGAGCCGGTTGTCCAGGTCGAGGTCCTGGAGGTAGGGAAGCTCGCACCCTTCCGGCGAGAGCCCGAGCGACAGGGAACGCTGCCAAGAGCTCAAGATCGAGCTGCGCACGGCCCCCTCGGCCGACCCGCCGCGAAGGAACTGCTCACGGGCGTGTACGGGGCCGATGCCGACTCCCATGAGCCCCATCCGGATCACTTCCCACAGCCGTACGTGCCTTACGACCACCCAGACGCTGGAGTAACAGTACGTTTCCACCTAATTGTAGAACTTTGTATATACAACGGCACTGATCAGAAGCGGCTCCGGGGTGCCGGCAGGAGCGGGCGGCGCAGCGCCGCGATCCGCTCACAGGACCGCGACCGGCGTGACGGGCGAGCCGGTGCCGCCGGGGATGTTCAGCGGCGCCACGAGGAGTAGGAACTCATAACGGCCCGTCGCGGCGCCGACCGCGGAGAGCGCTTCGAGGTCGAGGTTGTCCAGGAGCGGCACACCCATCGCGGCGATGGCGAGCGCATGGACCGGCGAGTGCACGCCGTCGACCGGCGAGGGCCGTACGTCACTGTCGCCGTCGCCGCCGAGCAGGGCGATGCCGCGCTCGGCCAGCAGCGGGATCGCGTCCACGTGGAAGCCCGCGCTCGCCGCGTCCGCGTCCCAGGCCCCCAGCTCCTCGCGCCGGCGCAGGCCGCCGGACCGCAGCAGCACCGCATCGCCCTCGTCGATCGAGACATCGAGCGCCTGCTCCGCGGCGACCACGTCCGCGGCGCGCACCGCCCGACCGGGCTCCAGCCATGGCTCCCCCACCACGGCGGGCAGGTCCAGGAGCACGCCCTTGGTCACGAGGGCACCGAGCGCCGACACGGCACCGAAGCGGGCACCCGCGGCGCCGACGCACTCGTCCGCCGCCCGGCCGTCGTAGAGCCGCCCCCGGTAGGCGACATGGGACAGCGCGTCCAGATGGCTGACGGTCTTGCCGTGGTAGTCGACGCCGATGAAGTCCTTGTGGGTGGCGGGCTCGGGGGCCTCCACATCGCCGAGGTCGGACATGAAATGCAGGGCGGGCCTGGGGTTGTCCGGGCCGGGCACGGTGTCCCAGGGCCGCGCCATCGGGACGACCGTTCCGGACCGGACCAGCGCGGTGGCCTGGCGGACGCGTTCCGGAGTGACCCGGTTCCAGGCGCCGCGGTCGGCGGGCGCCCAGCGGCCCCACGTACGGACCGCGTCGAAGAGTGCGTCGAACTCCGCACGGGAGACGGCGGGACCGTTGTCGGCACGGCGGTCCGGGTGGGGAGCCGGCACCTCGCTGGGATTGCTGGTCATGCGCAAGTCTCTTGACCACGCGAGGGCAAAGCACTCCGGGCACGGACAATTTTGCCCTGATGAGCGGTATAAGCGGTATGAGCGGTATGCACGGCCGTCCGGCCGGAGGGTTACGCTGTATTTATCCGCATGTGCTCTGATCTTGTGGAGGCGGCCATGAACCGCGATGTCGAGTACACGACTCCGTCGCAGGCCGAGGGCGAGCGGCTGGAAGAGGACACCGACCCTGCCGAGGAGCGGCACCCCGCCACGATGCGCACCCAGCCGTCCCAGGCGGAGGGCGAGCGCCGGGCGGAGGACGACGAGGCCTGACACGGCGGACCCTTCCACGGCGCTCGGTCACGAACGGCAGCTCCCCGGAGCTGCCGTTCCCGGCTGTCGATACGTGCGGCCGATGGTGGTAGACCAGCAGGGACAACCACCCTCCTGGAGGTCACCGCATGACGGAGCGCCCCGACGAATCGCACGACCGAGCCGAGCCGGCCGACGCACGCCCCGGCGAACGGCCGCTCTCCGGGATCACCGTCGTCAGCGTGGAACAGGCGGTGGCGGCACCCTTCGCCACCCGCCAACTGGCCGACCTCGGTGCCCGCGTCATCAAGGTGGAGCGGCCGGGAGGCGGCGACTTCGCCCGCCGGTACGACACCACGGTGCACGGCGAGTCCAGCTACTTCGTGTGGCTCAACCGGGCGAAGGAGTCCGTGACACTGGACCTGAAATCGCAGCGCGGGCGGAACGTGCTGGAGCAACTGCTCGCCGGGGCCGATGTGTTCGTGCAGAATCTGGCCCCCGGCGCGGCCGCCCGCATGGGCCTGGGGCCGAAGGCCCTCGCCGATCGCTTCCCGTCCCTCATCCCGTGCTCCATCTCCGGCTACGGGTCCACCGGACCGTGGGCCGACCGCAAGGCGTACGACCTGCTGGTGCAGTGCCAGACCGGACTGGTCTCGCTGACCGGGAGCGCCCGGGAACCCGCCCGCGTCGGGGTGTCGGTCGCCGATATCGCCGCCGGTATGTACGCCTACTCGGGCATCCTCACTGCCCTGTTCACGCGCGCGACCACCGGCGTCGCCCGGCCCGTGGAGGTCTCGCTGTTCGAGGCGCTGGCCGAGTGGATGAGCCAGCCCGCCTACTACACCCGTTACAGCGGCAGCCAGCCGCCGCGGGTCGGCACCCAGCACGCCACCATCGCCCCGTACGGTGCCTACACCGCGGCCGACGGCAAGGACGTCCTCTTCTCCATCCAGAACGAGCGCGAATGGGACGCCCTCTGCACCCACTTCCTGAAGCGCCCCGACCTGATCGAGGACCCGCGCTTCGCCACCGGCTCCGACCGCGTGGCTCACCGCGAGGAGCTCGACGCCATCGTGGCCGGGCGGTTCGCGGAGTCGGACAGCGGCGAGGTGATGAGGCTGCTGGACCGGGCCGGGATCGCCAACGCCGGGGTCAACGACGTCGAGGAGTTCCTCGCGCACCCCGTGCTCGACGCCCGGGACCGCTGGCGGGACGTACGGATTCCCGGGGGAGCCGCCGTGCCGGCGCTGCTGCCGCCGGTGGACCTGGGCGGTACCGTCCCGCGGATGGGCGCCGTCCCGGCCGCCGGGGAGCACACCGCGATGATCCTGGCCGAACTGGGCTACCCCACGGACGAGATCGACCGCCTGCGAGCCGACCGCGTCATCTGAGCCACCCGCTCACCACGGCATCGACGCCACTCAGCATGGAGGGGCCCAGCATGAGCACGTACGACATCCTGTCCGAGGACGAGCGGCTGGTCGTCGGCACGGTGCGGGACTTCGTCGACAGAGACGTCAGACCGGTCGTCAGGGAACTCGAACACGCCGACACCTACCCCGGAGCCCTCATCGACCGGATGAAGCAGCTCGGGATCTTCGGACTCGCCGTCCCCCAGGAGTACGGAGGCACCCCGGTCACCACCCCCTGCTACGTCCTGATCACCGAGGAGCTCGCCCGTGGCTGGATGACCCTGGCCGGCGCGATGGGCGGCCACACCGTCGTCGCCAAGCTGCTGCTGCACTTCGGCACCGAGGAGCAGAAGCGCCGCTGGCTGCCGAAGATGGCCACCGGCGAGGTCCGGGCCACCATGGCCCTGACCGAACCGGGCGGCGGCTCCGACCTCCAGGCCCTGCGCACCACCGCCCGCAAGGACACCACCGGCGACGGGGACGGGCACGGCTATGTGATCAACGGATCCAAGACCTGGATCACCAACTCGCGCCGCTCACAGCTGATCGCCCTGCTGTGCAAGACCGACCCGGACGCGCACCCCGCGCACACCGGAATCTCCCTCCTCCTCATCGAGCACGGGCCCGGACTCACCGTCTCGCGTGATCTGCCCAAGCTCGGCTACAAGGGCGTGGAGAGCTGCGAGTTGAGCCTCGACGACTACCGCGCACCGGCCGACGCCCTCCTGGGCGGCGTCGAGGGCAAGGGCTTCGCGCAGATCATGCAGGGCCTGGAGACCGGACGGCTTCAGGTCGCCGCACGGGCACTGGGCGTCGGACGGGCGGCGCTGGAGGACGCACTGGCCTACGCGCAGCAACGCGAGTCGTTCGGCAAGCCGATCTGGCAGCACCAGTCGATCGGCAACTACCTGGCCGACATGGCCACTTCGCTGACCGCGGCACGACAGCTCACCCTGTACGCCGCCCGGCAAGCCGAGGCGGGCCGACGTGTGGACATGGAAGCGGGCATGGCCAAGCTCTTCGCCTCCGAAACCGCCCTGCAGATCGCCCTCAACGCCGTCCGCATCCACGGCGGTTACGGCTACTCGACCGAGTTCGACGTGGAGCGCTACTTCCGTGACGCCCCGCTGATGATCATCGGCGAGGGCACCAACGAGATCCAGCGCAACGTCATCGCGAGCCAGCTCGTCAGGCGCGGCGGCCTCGACCTCTGACCCCGGGCGGCGGCTTTGTTCGTGTCCGCGCGGCCTCGCGGAGGCCGACGGGGCAGGTTCCGTCCCGGGCCCCCCGCCGCCTGCCGCGCCGCGTGCGGCAGGATGGCAGCTTGTGCCGAGTGCGTCCGTGGATGTCTCGGTGCGTTCACAGTCGTAGCGACAAGCAGGGTGGCAAGGTGACGAAACATCACATCCCGTGCTCAGCAGAGCTGTCTTTCCGGGCCATGGGAGCCGGCCGGTGAACCGTGCGCTCACACTGCATGACGTGATCGTCGCCGGGGCGGCGCTGGCCGCCGGTATCGTGGCCGGCCTGCTGCTGCGAGCCGCCCTGCGCTGGCTGGGCAAGCATGCGCGCAGGACACGGTGGAGCGGCGACGACATCGTGGTGGACGCCTTGCGGTCGGTGGTGCCCTGGGCCGCGATATGCGCCGGTCTGGCGGCGGGCACGGCGGCGCTGCCCCTGACGGCGACGGTCGGACGCAACGTCAACCGGGCGCTGATCGTGCTGTTCATCCTGGTCGTCACGCTCACCGCGGCACGGGTGATCACCGGACTGGTGAGGTCCCTGGCCCAGTCCAGATCCGGAGTGGCCGGATCGGCCACCATCTTCGCCAACATCACGCGCATCCTGGTGCTGGCGATGGGCTTTCTGGTCGTGTTGCAGACCCTGGGCATCTCCGTGGCCCCGCTGCTCACCGCGCTGGGGGTGGGCGGCCTCGCGGTCGCTCTGGCGCTGCAGGACACCCTCGCCAATCTCTTCGCCGGTGTGCACGTCCTCGCCTCGAAGACGGTGCAGCCCGGTGACTACATCCGGCTCAGCAGCGGCGAGGAGGGCTATGTGGTCGACATCAACTGGCGCAACACCGTGGTCCGTCAGCTCTCCAACAACCTGGTGATCATCCCCAACGCCCAGCTGGCCGGCACCAACATGACCAACTTCACCCGGCCGGAACAGCAGCTGTCGATCCTGGTGCAGGTGGGAGTCGGTTACGACAGCGATCTCGAACACGTCGAGCGGGTCACCACCGAGGTCGTCAAGAGCGTGATGACCGACGTCAGCGGCGCCGTCCCCGACCACGAACCGGCCGTCCGCTTCCACACGTTCGGAGACTCCAGAATCGGCTTCACCGTCATCCTGGGGGTCGGCGAATTCAGCGACCAGTACCGGATAAAGCACGAGTTCATCAAGCGCCTGCACCAGCGCTACCGCGCCGAGGGCATCCGGATCCCCGCCCCGACGCGGACCGTGGCCCTGCAGCAGCAGCCCGACGGGGTCGCGATTCCGCACCAGCGTGAGACATCGGACCTGGTGCCGTAGGAAGCCGCCGTGGCGGCGCATGCCGGTGGGTGTCCTCGGGGCAACCACCGGCATGCGCCGTTTCCGGACCACATCCGCGTACGCCGCTACCGGTCAGGGTTACCGTCCTGTTCTGCGACGGATGGTTACGGATGGTTGGCGTCGGACCGGATCGGCGGGGAGAGGGCGACCCGCGGCGGTGCGGTCCAGGCCGGGTCGGGGCGCCAGTCGGCCCACTCGGGGCTCCACCACTGCTCGCCGTGGTCGATCAGCGCGGCCACCCGGGACGCCTCGGTGCGTACGGCGGTGGCTTCGGCACGGGTGAAGCCACCGGTCGCGGCGCGGTGTGCGAACTCCTGGGCGTCCTTCCACCGGTACGCGCCTCCGTCGGCGGGCAGCCACAGGTCCAGCTCCTGATCGAGGGTGTCGAAGCCGGACTCCGTGCGGCGGAAGGGCTGTTGAAAGTTGATGTACCAGCCCTGGAAGACGCCATCGCGCCGGCGGGGCCATACGCCGTAGCCGTCGCCGGGGCGCTGCAGCTGGACCAGGTCGTCCGACTGCCAGGTGTCACCGATCCGCTGCCAGGGATGCGGACCCCACCGGAACGGGCCCTTGCCGTAGGTCAGCGGAGTACCCCGGGCCAGGTGGACCGCCAGCAGATCGTCGCGGTCGACGATGACCCGTACGGGGTAGAGAAGCCATTCGCGGCCGTCCAGGATCTCCCGGCGGATGACGACCTCGCCCGGGGTGAAGCGGCGGGGAGCCGTCCCCGGCTGGGGCGGGCGGGGTGTTGCGGGGTGCGGTGCGCGGTCGGGCATCGGGTCTCCTGGTCGGGCGGTGGGACGATCCCGGTCAGGCATCGTCGTCGGCTCCTGGCCGGGGAGCGGCTGATCCGGCCGAGGCGCCGGGCACGAAGCGCCGCAGCAGGGGGTACATCGCCGCGGCCACTGCCAGCAGTACGGCGCACAGCAGCAGCCAGCCGCGCTCTCCGGGGGCGGTGACGAGAGCGGTGAGCGCCAACGGGCCGATCAGATTGCGGGACGCGGTCCTGCCGAGGCCGAACGCCGACAGGTACTGGCCGCGCAGCGCCTCGGGCGCGAGGGCGAAGGACAGCGTCCAGGACGCGGCGACCTGCAGCACCTCCGCCGCGGTGAGGGCGAGCACCGCGGCCGTGAGCAGGACGACGGTGGCCGTTCCCCGGCTCGCCCCGGCGGCTGCGAACAGCGCGCAGGCCGCCACGAGAGCGGCGGCGACCACCGTGTAGCCGCGCGTCGCCGAACGGACCTCGGCGCTGAGCCGCCCGGCGGGCACCTGAACGACGATGCACAGTGCGGTGTTGACCGCGAAGAGCACCCCGACCATGAAGCCCGGCGCGTCGGTCCGGTCGACCACCCACAGCGGCATCGCGATGGCCAGCAGCGGCTGCCACAGGGACAACAGGCAGTCCAGAAAGGTGAGTCCGAGCAGAGTGCCGTCGCGCAGCAGCACCTTGCCGCTCATCCCGGGACGACGCCCCGCCGGCCGGGGCGCCGGCAGCCGCAGCAGTACGGCCGTGGTGGCCAGGAACGCCGCGGCGTTGGCCACCAGGAGCACGGCGAACGCCCGATAGGTGCCGACGCCGATGGCGTACCCGGCCAGCGGCGTGCTGACCGTGACGGCGACATTGACGATCACCCGGTACACGGACAGCAGACGCACCCGGTCCGCTCCGTGGGCGACCTCCGCGGCGAGCGACTGCACCAGCGGTGTGGTGGCCTGGTCGCCCAGGAGCCGGAAGGCGGCCACCCCCACCAGGCCCCACCAGTCGGACACCAGCAGATAGCCGAGGGTGGCCGCGGTGCGCACCAGGTAGAGACCGATGAGCACCTGTTTGGGGCTGAAGCGGTCCGCCAGCGCGCCCACCGGTACCGCGGCCGCCATCGCCGCCACACCGGCCACCGCCAGCCCGCTGCCGACGGCCGGCGCGGACAGTCCGACGATCTTGGTGAAGTAGACCGTGGACGCGGCGAGCAGCAGCCCGGTGCCCAGCCAGTCCACGGCGCCGGCCAGCAGCAGTCTGCGCATCGGGCCGGTGAGCCAGCCGGGACGGCCGGCTTGTCCGTGTGCGTCGTGCCTGGTCACAGGGGTGGCCCGGGTCTGTTCCAACGTGCTTCTTCCTCATGGTCGTTCCGGGGGACGGGCCGGCGGCGGTCACCGTACGTCGGCGAGCGCCGCCGTCACCAGGCGGTCGTCGAGGGCGACCGGGTTGTTGTCGGCCCGGCCCGGCACACTGCCGTGGGCGATCAGCTCCGCCAGGTCCCGGTGGCGCACGCCGTACGCCCCCAGGTCCGGCGGGAAGCCGGCGGTGCGCAGCAGCCCCGCGAGGAACTCCGCCGGCTCCCCGCCGCGGGCCAGCGGCTCCGCCGCCGTGCGCAGCTCCGCCAGCCGGCGGCCGACCTCGTCCGCGCCCCGCTCGTCGCGGCAGTGCTCGGCGAGGTGGCGCTCGTTGTACGCCCACAGCCAGCGCAGATTGAGCAGACACGCCACGCCGTGCGGTACGCCGTAACGGGTGGTGAGCCGGTAGGCGAAGGCGTGCGCCGCCGTGGTGCGGGTGACGTCGATGGCCAGACCCGCCCGGTGTGCGGCCGCCGCGAGACGGGTCAGCTCCGCCTCGTCCTGGGTGTCGAGCCCCGCGGCGAGCAGCGCCGAGAGGTCCTGGAGCGCCGAGCGGGCCAGGTCCCGCGAGTGCGGGGTGGAGCGTCTGCTCCAGTACGACTCCACCGCATGGCAAAAGGCGTCGAAGGCACAGGCGTAGCGCACTTCGCGGGGGCAGTCGCGCAGCAGCAGCGGATCGATGAGCGCGGCGTCCGGGCGTACGTCCGGGCCGTCCAGGGATTTCTTGCGGCCGCCCTGGACGAAGACCGTGGCGAAGCGGGTCGCCTCGCTGCCGGTGCCCGCCGTCGTGGGCACGGCCACCAGCGGAGTGCGCCGAGCGGCCGGGAGCCGCCGCGCCCCGTCCAGGCAGGGCAGGGCCGCGGCGTGCTCGGCGGGCAGCGTACGTACCAACTTCGCGGTGTCGATGGCGCTGCCGCCGCCGACGGCCACGATGGCATCGGGCCGGAAGGCGTCCCGGACCGCGCAGCCGGCCAGTGCCTGCTCCAGGGTGGGGTTGGGTGCGAAACCGGTGAATGTCTCGACCGTCCCGATACCCGCGGCGTCGAGCCGCTCGTGTACCTGGTGGCGGATGAGGCCCCGGGTGCTGGCGACGACCAGAACGCGCCGGGCGGCCCAGCGGTCCGTCAGCAGCCGCCCCAGATCGGCCAGTCTGCCCGGGCCCGTCAGGACGTCGAGGGCCGGCTGGCGCGCCGCATCCGGTGCCGCTCCGGATGCCCGTTGCTGCGCTCGTCCCTGCGCCTGTGCCGGTGCCGTCATGGTGCGGTCCACGCCGGCCGTGCCGCGAAGCTGCCGGTGAAGCGGGCGTGGATGTCGGCGGCCGTCATGGCGGAGGTGGCGCGGGGCGGCGCTCCGCCGTCGCCGGCGAGGGTCCGGACGACCAGGAGGTGCGGCCCCGGCTCCTGCCGGATGTACGCGGCCGCCCGAGCGATCTCCGCCTCGTCCTGGGCGAGCGTATGGCTGCGGTAGCCCGTCGCCCGGCCGACGTCGGGGAAGGCGACCGCGGCGGAGGTGGTCGGCTGGGCGCCGGTCGACTCGTAGACGCCGTTGTCGAGGATGACGTGGACGAGATTGGCCGGGGCGGTGGCGCCGACCGTGCTCATCGACCCGAGGTGCATCAGCGCGGCACCGTCGCCGTCGAGCACCACCACCCGCTCGTCCGCCGGCCGGCTCAGCGCCACCCCGAGGCCGAACGCGGCCGCATGGCCCATGGAGCCCTGCATATAGAAGTGGTGCGGGGCGTCCTTCTGGGCGAACAGCTCACGGGCCGTGTAGCCGGTGGTCGCCACCACGGCCGCCGCGTCGAGCTGGCCGACGACCGTGCGCACGGCATCCTGCCTGCTCAGCCCGGCCGTTGCGGGGGCACGGCCGGTGGCGGCCCCGGCCTCCGGCACCACCTCGGCCTTGCCCACGACGCCCTTGGGCACCAGCACCACCGCCGGGCGGCCCTGGGAGAGCTGCCCCGCCGCGGCGGTCAGCGCCTGGTCGAGGCCGGTGCGGTCGCAGTCGGAGGGCAGGGTGTGGTGCCAGACCCCCATCGCGTCGAGCATGCCGTGGGTGCTCGGCCCCATGACCGCGTGCTGCGGCTCGTCCCCCGCGGGGTCGGGCCAGCCGCGCAGGCTCATGAAGAGCAGTACGGGGATGTCGTAGGGCATCGACAGGGAGGTGAGCGGGTTGACCAGATTGCCGAAGCCGGAGTTCTGGGCGAAGACCGCCGAGCGCACTCCGGTGGCGGCGGCCCCGGCCGCCAGCGCCCAGGCCGCGCCCTCGCTCGCCGCGGGCACATAGCGGCCCTGCTCGGTGAGGTGGACGATCGGGCCGTTGAAGTAGGAGCAGGGCACGCCGCTGACGAAGTCGATCCGGTGGTCGAGCAGTGCGGCGGTGAAGTCGGTGGCGCTGATCACGCTTCCAGCTCCATCCAGCGGGCCAGGCCCTGCAGTTCGAAGATCTCCGACACCGGTGCGATGTCCTCCTCGACCGCGGTGGAGGCGCCCTTCTCGTAGATCGTCCTGAGGGTCTGCCGTACGGACTGGACGTTCGCGCGCAGCGCCTGGTTGGCGTAGATCACCATGGACACGCCCGCGGCATGCGCCTCGTCCGCGCTCCAGTCGGGGTAGGTGGTGGGCACGATGACCACCGGCACCCGCCCGTCCCAGCCGCGCAGGAACTCCTCGATCTGCAGTGGTGTCTTCGCCTTGGAGTGCACGAGTACGGCGTCGGCCCCGGCGTCCGCGTACGCGCGGCAGCGGTGCAGGGCCTCCTCCGTGCCCAGGCCGTTGATCAGCGCCTCGGTGCGGGCGATGAGAAAGAACTCGGAGCCGGTCTGGACCTCCTTGGCGGTGCGCAGCCGGTGCGCGAACTCCGAGGTGTCCAGCAGGGTGTGCTCCGTGGCGACGAAGCTGTTCATCTTGGGGAAGACCTTGTCCTCCATGGACACCGCGGTGATCCCGGCGGCCTCGTACTCGCGGACCATGTGGGCGACGTTGAGGACGCCGCCGAATCCGGTGTCGACATCGGCCACGACCGGGATGGCGCAGGCGGCCTGCATCTGTGCGGCGGCCTCAAGATAGTCGGTCATCGTCAGCAGGCTGGCGTCCGGCAGGCAGCGGGCGGCCGAGGTCTCGAAGCTGGAGGCCCATACGGCTTCAAAGCCGGCCTGCTCGACGAGGGCGGCGCCCAGAGCGTTGTGCGCACCGGCGGCGCGGACCAGCGAGCCGGATGCCAGCGCGGCACGGAGGCTGGTGCGGGTGTGGGTGATCGGTGCCATGACATGACTCCTCGGTGTCGTGGTGAACGGAGGGGTGGGTGAACGGAGGTGTGGCGAGACGACGCCCTCAGACGTCGGCGTCGGCGGCTGCGTCCGGGTCTGCGGCAGCCGTCGCCCCGCGGGTCAGCTCCCCGATGAGCTGGGTACAGCGGCGCGCAAGGCGCTCGATGTCCGGTGTGTCATTGCGCCGGACGCTGAACTTCCACTCCAGGACGAGGTGTTCGTCCTCGACGTCGATCCGGATCTCCAGCGGGTAGGGCTGCGGATGGGTCGGCGTACGGGAGGTTCCGGTGTCGCCGGAGGCGAGCGAGAAGGGCGGTCCGACGGGCAGGTCGTGCATGCCCGCGCCACGGAAGTTGAGGTAGACCTCCGGGCGTGGCAGCGCGTCCAGCCGCTCGGCCACCGCCGGGTCGCGGTGCAGATGGCGCAGCACTCCCCAGAAGTGCTCGATCTCCAGGACCCGGCCGATCTGTGCGCTCAGGTCCGTCAGGTCCCAGCCGCGGGGCCCGGTCGTGGGCGCTTCGAGGACGAAGGGGGTGGTGGTGGCGAGCCAGCCGACGGTCCGGCCGATGTCCAGGGTCGTCAGCGGCGAGATACGGCCGTGCCGTACGACGTCCAGGCAGGCGGCCGCGGCGCCGGAGAACTCCGCGACGGCCTGGGCGGCGGCGCTGATCAGGATGTCCTCGGTGGTGAACGGCGAGGACTGCGCCACATGGAGGACGGCGTGGGTCGTCGGGCGGTCCAGGCTCGTGCGGACGCTGCGGATGTGCTGCTGGGCGAGGCTGCTGGGCCCCCGGTCGGCGGCCGGGAACGGGCGTGTCCGGTTCCACGGCAGGCCCAGCCAGGCGTCGAGTTCCGGGGTACGGGCCGGCAGGGCGTCGGCGAACTCCTGCAGCTCGCGGGCGTACTGCAGGGCGGAGGCCGGCCGGGGACCGAGGTCGTCGCCGCCCGCGCCGGCGGCCCGGCGGTAGAGGGCGGCCAGCTCCTCGGCGAGGGTGTGCAGGGTGACGCCGTCGCACACCAGGTGGTGGAGGAGCAGCAGCAGCCGGTCGCCGGTGTCCCGGCGGACGTAGGCCGCCCGGCACACCGGGCCCTCGCGCAGGTCGAAGCCGTGCTGGAGCCGCTGGGCGGTCTCGGTGAACGCCCGGTCGGCGGCGGGCTCGTCGAGACCGGTGAGGTCGTACCACTCCAGCGGGATCGCCGCGGTGGCGTCGGCCGCCTCGACCCGCCGGTCGCCGTCCGTCCCGGCGAATCGGGACCCGAGGGCCGGGTGCCGTTCGGCGAGGCGAGTGAGGGCGTCGTGGAGCGTGCCGCGGTCCAGCGGGTGGTCGACGGCGAACAGCAGCGGTTCGTTGTAGTGGCCGATCTCGCCGAAGGTCCAGCCGAAGAAGCGGTGCTGGGCCGGGAGCAGCGGAGAGCTCCCGTCCCTGCCGTCCCTTCCGTCACCGGCGACCGAACTCACCGCGGCATCCGCGGGCGTGTCCTGAGTCGAGGTCAACTGCCCTACTACAAGGGCGAGTTGCTCGATGGTCGGGGCGTCGTAGAGCGCCCTCGGGGCCAGCTGCAGCCCGGCGCGGCGGCAGCGGGAGACGGTGCGCAGGGCCGAGAGGCTGTCGCCGCCGATCTCGAAGAAGTTCTCGTCGACACCGACCTCGTCCAGGCCGAGCGCCTCGCACCAGATGGCGGCCAGCATCCGCTCGGGCTCGGTGCGCGGCTTGGTCCGGGCGGTACGGCGGTCGCGGCCGGCCGCCGACTCCCTGAGGGCCAGCCGGTCGATCTTTCCGTTGGCATTGCGGGGCAGCGCGTCGACGAGGTGGAGGCGCTGCGGGACCTCGTGGGCCGGCAGCTTGCTCTGCAGCCGGCGGCGGATGCTCTCGGAGACCGCGGAGGGCCGGCCGGGGGCGGCGGAGGGTGCGGTGCCGGGCGCGGGGACGGCGGAGGGCGCGGGGACGGCGTACGCCACCAGCTGCTTGCCGCCGGGACGCGCCTCGACCACCACGGCCGCCTCGTGGACCTCCGCGAGGGCGCGTAACGCGGCCTCCACCGCGCCGAGTTCGATGCGATGACCGCGGACCTTGACCTGGTCGTCGGAGCGGCCCAGGTAGTCGATCCGGCCGTCGGGGCGCCACCGGCCCAGGTCGCCGGTGCGGTAGAGCGTCCGCCCGGGTGCGGTGGGGTCCTCGACGAACCGTTCGCGGGTCAGCTCGGGGCGGTCGAGGTAGCCGTTGGCGACCCCGGTGCCGCCGATGCAGATCTCGCCGGCGCCCAGGCCCGACGGGTGGCCGGAAGGCCGGGACGTCGCGGACGGGCCGCCCGTTTCGGTGTCGCCGTCCAGGATCCTGATGACGGTGTTGGCGACGGGTGCGCCGATGGTGACGTCCGACTCCGTCACCCGTGAGCAGGTGGAGAAGACCGAGGTCTCGGTCGGGCCGTAGATGTTCCAGACGGCCCGTGCGGTGCCGAGCTGGGCCACGGTGGCCGGTGGCAGCGTCTCGCCGCCGCAGATCACGGTCATCCGGTGCGGCGGGGTCCAGCCCGCCGCGGTGAGGGTGTCGAACATCGAGGGCGTGCCCATGAGGAAGGTGATGTCGCGGGCCGCCACCTCCGCGCCGAGCTCCGCCGGATCCTGGAGCAGCCGCCGGTCGAGCAGGTGCAGGGTGCCGCCGGAGATCAGCGGCAGCAGGATCTCCAGCGCCGCGAAGTCGAACGACAGTGAGGCGAGGGCGAGGACGGCGTCCTGGGGCCCGAACCCGAAGGTGGCGCGGGCGTATTGGAGGATGTTGGAGATGCCGCGGTGCGGCACCAGGACGCCCTTGGGGCGGCCCGTCGATCCCGAGGTGTAGATGATGTACGCGGTGGTCCCGGGCGTGGTGGCGCCGTCGTCGTCCGGCCGCGGCCCGGTCCCGTCCGCGGCGAGCGCCGTGTCCACGTCCAGTGTCGGCACCGTCAGCGCCGGATCCAGCCGGGTCTCCGCGGCGTCCACGACGACCGTCGGCCCGGCGTCGTCCGTGAGGAACCGGAGGCGCTCGGCGGGGTAGGCGGGGTCCAGGGGAACATAGGCCGCGCCGAGGCGCAGGGTGGCGAGCAGCGCCGCGACCAGCGCCCGGCGGCGGGGGAGGTGTACGCCTACGTGGTGGCCCGCCGACACCCCGGCCTGTGCCAGGTGTGCAAGGACCGCGTCCACGGCGAGTTGGAGCTGGGCGTAGGTCCAGCTTCCGGAGGCGTCCGAGACGGCGATCGCATCGGGGTGGGCGGCGGCCTGCCGGGCCACCAGTTCGTGGAGGGGGACCGTGGGATCGATGACGGGGGGACCGCAGTGGCCGGTTTCCCCGGCGGGGCCGGCAGGTTCGGCGGCGGTCACTTGCGCCCCCCGCCGGTGCCGCGCTCCTCGTACCACTGCCGGTCCTCGTGGAGGTAGCGCTCCAGGCTGCCCGGGTACATCGAGCCCAGTGCCGCGCGTGCCTCGGTCGTCACCCGCCCGCCGATGCGCAGCGCGAGCAGCCGGGTGGGGTCGCCGGAGTTGCCGGGGCCGACCCGGGTGAAGGAGGTGGCGACGAACGGCATGACGTACGCCGAGGCACCCGGCTCCAGCACGGTGTGGTGCCGGCTGCCGTCGTACTCCCAGTCCATGCGGACCGGTCCGCCGCCCACGTTGTAGAGGTACTGGTGCTGATGGGTGCTCAGCGCCGCGGCGGTGCCCGCGCCGCCGGCTGGCGCGTCGTCGGCGTCCCGCAGCGGGTGGACCTCCAGCGCCCGGGTGTGCGGGTGCAGCCGGTTCCCGGCCAGCTCGCGCACCCGGTAGTCGCCCTGGTGCGCGGAGGGGTACGACCAGGAGCGGGACCCGGCTGCGGGACAGAAGCTCACCCCGCCCTCGGTGTCGGGCACGACGGGCAGCAGGTCCCTCGGCGACAGCCGCAGCGCGTCGGCCAGTGCGGCGATCTCGTCGGGGGCCAGGGTGGACGCGCCGTCGGCGACGGAGCGCAGCCGGTCCGCCTTCAGCCCGGCGAGGTCGGCGGCGTGTTCCAGGGGGAGCGCGGAGGCGTCCAGGTACGAGCGGAGCAGCCGGCCCTGTTCGGCCGCCGCGGAGCTGGTGTCCAGGGCGAAGCCGCGTGCGGTGGCCGGTCCGAGGGCGGCGAGTTCCTGCTGGGCGTCGCCCATGAGTTCCGCGCCATAGGTGAGCGCGAGGATATAGGCCGGCTCCTCGGCATTGCGCGCGGTGAAGGTGTGCGGGGAAAAGGGGAGTCCCCATATCGAATCGCCGGTGTTCATCCGCAGCACATGGTCGCGGCCGGCCCAGCGGTAGTAGTAGTTGACCGGCCCGACGAAATAGGTGAACTGGTAGAGCAAATGGCCGTTGTTCCAGTGCACTCGGGGATTTTGCGGGTCGTCGTCCTCGACGACGGACAGCATCCGGATCCACTCCGGCCGGAAGGACGCCAGCCGTGACATGGCGGTGTCGCGGTACTCGTAGTAGTCGATGCCGCCGCGTTGGAAGACCCGGGCGGAGGCCGCGGAGTCGGCGGTGCGCAGCAGGCTCACACCGTCCGGGCAGTCGTTGCGGACCGGCACCAGATCGCGCTCGTTCATGGGCCACACAGTGGCCGCGCGCCGGGCCAGATCCCAGGAGAACTCCTGCTCAGGGGAGAGGTGGGCCGCGTACTCCGCGGGGCTGAGCCCCAGGTCGGCGGCGGCCGCCGCGGAGTTGCGCTTGAGGTCGTTGGCGGCGCTGCGCAAGAGTGCGCCGGCCCGCCGGCGAAAGCCGTCCTCGTCGGCCGGGGGGAGGTTCGCGGGGGTCAAGTGGGCTCCTCCTACGGGTACTGCGGGTGAACGGAGGGTGTACTCCGTGTGGCTTACAACTACTTGATCGTTGCCGGGCCGATCGCGTCAAGACGTGCCGGACGGTTGGCGTATTCGCATCGCCCGACACGCCGACGGATGGCGTCGGAGCCCGCTCCACGCCACATTTAGAAATGGGCAAACAGGGCAAGTTGCCGCTTTATTGATGTCATTTCAGCCGCCGTTCTGCCGCGCTTCTGCCGAGCTTGACAGAGGTCGATTCCGGTGGAATATCGTCGGCCCCGGCCGGGCCGACGGAATTCGCTGCCACCGGAATCGCCCCTGCCCCGGGGCGGCTTTTCCCGCCCCCGTGATGACGAACAGGGTGGGGTTCTCCCGTGTATCAGCAGAGTTTTGACCCGGTCGCCGGATCGGTGGGCTGGTCGGCACTGGCCGCCGCACTGCCGCTGGCGCTGACCTTCGTCCTGATCGGCACCGGCCGGCTCCGGACCCACTGGGCGGTCTGCGCCGGCCTGCTCGCGGCCGCCGCCGTGGCCGTCACCGGATTCGGCATGCCACCCGGCCAGGTGCTCGCCGCCACGTCCGAGGGCGCCGCCTACGGCTTGGTGCCCATCACCTGGATCGTCGTCAACGCGCTGTGGATCCACCGGATGACCGTCGACAGCGGCCACTTCGCGGTGCTGCGCCGCTCGTTCGCCGCGCTCTCCGCGGACCCGAGGGTGCAGGCACTGGTGATCGCCTTCTGCCTGGGCTCGCTCCTGGAGGCGCTGGCCGGGTTCGGTACGCCGGTCGCCATCGCCGCGGCCATGCTCGTCGCCCTCGGCTTCGCACCGCTCAAGGCCGTCGGCGTCGCACTGGTCGCCAACGCCGCCTCGGCCGCCTACGGCGCCATGGGCACGCCCATCGTCACCCTGGGACGCGTCACGGGCCTGGACCCGCACGCCCTCGCCGCGACGATCGGCCGCCAGGCACCCCTGGTCACCCTGCTCGTGCCGTTCGTCCTGGTGTGGATCGTCGACGGCCGCCGCGGGCTGCGCGAGGCCTGGGCTCCCGCTCTGGTCTGCGGCACCGCCTCCTGCGCCGCACAGACCGCCGCCTCGGGCCTGCTCCCCGTCGAACTCGTCGCCCTCGTCGCCGCGTTGACCTCGCTGGGCGCCGTACTGCTGTGGACACGGCTGCGCCCCCGTACGCCGCCGCGCCGCCCCGTACCGCCGATCATCGCCGGCGGAAGCGCACACGCCGACCCCGAACTGCTGGCGCGGGCACGAGTGGTCTCGGGCAAGGGCGGCGAGCGGCGGAGCGCGCTGCGCGCATGCCTCCCGTACGCCATCGTCATCGGCGTCTTCGGACTGGCGCAGACACCCTGGCTGCACACCCTGCTGCAGTACGGCACGGTCAGCTTCTCCTGGCCGGGACTGCACATCCGCGACTGGCAGGGCGGCGTCCCGGCGCAGAGCGTCTTCACCCTGGAGACCCTCTCCGGCGGCACCTTGCTGCTGCTGTCCGGCCTCGTCAGCGTCGCCGTGCTGCGCATCCGGCCGAGCCGGGCGCTGCGCGCCTACCGCGACGTCCTGCACCAGCTGCGGCACTCCGCGCTCACCGTGGGCGGCGTACTGGCGCTGGCGTATGTGATGGGGCTGTCGGGTCAGGCGGCCGCGATCGGCCATGCGGTCGCCGCCACCGGCAGCGCCATGGCCCTGCTTTCACCGGTCCTCGGCTGGCTCGGTACCACCGTCACCGGGTCCGCCACCTCGGCCAACGCCCTGTTCGGCAGCCTGCAGTCGGCCGCGGCCCAGGGCAGCGGACTCCCCGTCCACCTGCTGGCCGCGGCGAACGACGCCGGCGGCATCATGGGCAAGCCGATCTCACCGCAGAATCTGGCCATCGCCGCCGCGGTGGCGGAGCTGCACGGATCCGAGGGACGCATCTTCCGCTCGGTGATCGGCTACAGCCTCGCCCTGCTCGCGGTGCTCTGTCTGCTGGTGTACCTGGAGTCGACACCGGTCCTGTCGTGGATGCTGCCCTGGTGAGGCGGCCGCACCGGAGCGGGCCCGCGCCCGCCGCCGAGGCAGGATGGCCGGGTGAGCCTGACCATCGACATCAGCGAACTCGTCCCGGAGCGAGTCGTCTTCGCGCCCAGCGCACTGGCCGAACTGACCGCCATGCTGCACGTACTGTCCGAGCCGGCACACCACCGGCCGCAGCACACCTGGGCCACCTCCGTGAGCTCCGCCCTCACCCCCGGTCTCGCCCGACGGCTGCTGGCCGCGGACTGCCTGTGGCGCCACACCCGCGCCGACTTCCTGCTGCCGCCCGCGCCCGGCGCGACGCTGGCCGACGATCTGGACGCGGTGGACCGGCTGGACGACGAGGCGTACGTCGCCGGCGCCCTCTGCCTCGCCTGCGGTGCGAGCCCGCCGGGCCGCGACCGCCGGCCACTCGCCGACCCCGCCGCGCGGGAGCGCGCCCGCGCACTGGCCCTCGCCCGCGGCCCCCGCGCGGCCGCGTTCATCGACGAGTTGCTGGCCGACCCGCCCCGCGTACGTGCCCGGCTCCGCCGGCTCTTCGAGGACTGCGAGGAGGAGTTCTTCGCCGACACCTGGGAGCGGATACGGCCCGCGCTGGCCGCCGACGCCCGTCACAAGGCCGACCTCTTCGCCCGGTTCGGCATGCCCGAGACCCTCGCCGCCGTCTCGCCCTCCCTCTCCCTCGACGCCGGGCGGCGGCGCATTCTCGTCGACAAGATCCACGACGGCGGGACCACCGCCCACGACGGACTGACCTTCACCCCCACGGCGTTCGGCCACCCCCACCTCCTCGTCATCCACGCCGAAGGCTGGCGGCCCGTCGTCCACTACCCCGTCGCGGACCCGTCCCTGCCACCGCCCGCCCCGCTGGACCTCACCCGGCTACGGCTGGCGGCCCTGGCCCACCCCACCCGTCTGCGCCTGGCCCGCACCCTCTCCCGCGGCCCCCGCACAACCCTGGAGCTGGCCGCCTCCTGGGACCTGAGCGCCCCCGAGGTCTCCCGCCATCTCGCCGTCCTGAAGAAGGCCTGCCTGCTCCACACCCGCCGCCGCGGCCGCTATCTGCTCCACGAACTCGACCTGGCCGCCACGGCCCGCATCGGCACGGACCTGGTGGAGACCATGCTGCGCTGAGGCCCGCGGGGCGGGGCGTTGCCCTACCGGCCGGCCCGGCGCTTGTTCCAGACGTCGAACCCGACCGCGGCGAGCAGCACCAGCCCCTTGATGACCTGCTGGTAGTCGGTTCCGATGCCGACCAGCGACATGCCGTTGTTGAGCACACCGAGCACCAGGCCGCCGATCACCGCGCCGCCCACCGTGCCCACTCCGCCGCTCATCGAGGCGCCGCCGATGAACGAGGCGGCGATGGCCTCCAGTTCGAAGTTCAGGCCCGCCTGCGGAGTGCCCGCATTGAGCCGGGCCGCGTACACACAGCCGGCGAGCGCCGCCAGCACACCCATGGTGACGAAGACGAGGAAGGTGATCCGCCGGTCCCTGACCCCGGAGAGCTGCGCGGCCGCCTTGTTGCCGCCCAGCGCGTAGACATGCCGTCCGACGACCGCGTGACGCATCACATGGCCGAGGACGAGCAGCAGTGCGCACATGACGAGCATCACGACGGGCACGCCGTGGAAGCTGGCCAGCGTCAGTGTGCAGGCCACGACGGCGGCCGCGATCGCCGCGCACTTGGCGGCCCACAGGCCGGCCGGCAGCACATCGAGCTCATGGGCCAGCTGCCGCTTGCGATCGCGCCACTCCCGCAGCAGCAGACCGGCGACGGCGCACAGTCCCAGCACGAGCGTCGGGTTGTGGTACTGCGTGTAGGGCCCCGCCTCCGGAAGGAAGCCCTTGGCGAGGTTCTGGAAGCCGTCCGGGAACGGCGCCAGGGACCGGCCCTCCAGAACGATCTGGGTCGCGCCGCGGAAGAGCAGCATGCCGGCGAGCGTCACGATGAACGAGGGAATCCCGAGGTACGCGACGAAGAAGCCCTGCCAGGCCCCGGCCACCGCACCGATCAGCAGCGAGAGCACCAGCGCGAGCACCCACGGCATAGCGTGCTCGACCATCATCACCGCCGCCATGGCGCCGACGAAGGCCACCAACGAGCCGACCGACAGGTCGATATGGCCCGCGATGATGACGATCATCATGCCCATGGCCAGGATGAGGATGTAGCCGTTCTGCTGGATCAGGTTCGAGACGTTGTTGGGCAGCAGCAGCGTGCCGTCCGTCCAGATCTGGAAGAGGACGACGATGAAGGCCAGCGCGATGAGCATGCCGTACTGGCGCATATGGGCGCGCACGCTGCGCAGCAGCACCGCCCGGGCGGACGGAGGCGCAGCGCCCGCCTCGGCGGCCGGCGGGGTGTCCTTGGGGGGAGTGGTCGTCGTGGTCATGGCGGGGCCTCAGCTTCTGGTCATGGTCATCCGGCGCATCAGGGCTTCCTGGGTGGCGTCGGCCCGCTCCACCTCACCGGTGAACCGCCCCTCGGCCATCGTGTAGATCCGGTCGCACATCCCGAGCAGCTCCGGCAGTTCGGACGAGAGGAACAGCACGGCCTTGCCCCGCGCGGCGAGGGCGTCGACGACCGTGTAGATCTCGTACTTGGCACCCACGTCGACGCCGCGCGTCGGCTCGTCGAGGATCAGCACCTCGGGGTCGGTGTGGATCCACTTGCCCAGCAGGACCTTCTGCTGGTTGCCGCCGGACAGGCGTCCCACCTGCTCGAAGACCGTGGGAGCCTTGATGTTCATGGCGGTGCGGCAGTGCTCGGCCACGGACCGCTCATGGTGCTCGTCGACGACGCCGCGCCTCGACATCCCGGTCAGCGAGGCCAGGGAGATGTTCCGGGTGACGCTGTCGACGAGGTGGAGCCCGTACCGCTTGCGGTCCTCCGTCACATACGCGATCCCGGCCGCGATGGCCGCCGGTACGGTCTTCGGCTGCACCTCGCGCCCGTTCACGGCGACCGTCCCGGATTCGTAGATCCCGTACGAGCGCCCGAACAGCGACATGGCCAGCTCGGTGCGGCCCGCGCCCATGAGCCCCGCGATGCCGACGATCTCGCCGCGCCGCACGGTCAGCGACACGTCGTCGACGACCCTGCGCTGCTGGTTGACGGGGTGGCGCACGCTCCATCCGGAGATCTCCAGCGCGGTCGCGGGCTCGCCCTCGTACCCGGTCCGCTCCGGGAAGCGGTGGTCGAGATCCCGGCCGACCATGCCCCGGATGATCCGGTCCTCGCTCAACTCCGGCTCGGCGCCCGGCCGTTCGCGAACCGTCAGGGTCTCGACGGCCCGCCCGTCCCGCAGGATGGTCACCGCGTCGGCGATCCGCCGGATCTCGCCCAGCTTGTGGGAGATGACGACCGAGGCGATCCCCTGCTCCCTCAGCTCCACGATCAGACCGAGCAGTGTGGCGCTGTCCTCGTCGTTGAGCGCGGCGGTCGGCTCGTCGAGGACCAGCAGCCGCACCTCCTTGGACAGCGCCTTGGCGATCTCCACGAGCTGCTGCTTGCCGACGCCGAGGTCGCCGACCGGCGTCTGCGGGTTCTCCCGCAGACCCACCCGCTTCAGCAGCCCGGACGCGCCGTGCAGCGTCGCGTCCCAGTCGACGAAGCCCCGCCTCGTGGTCCGCTCGTTGCCGAGGAAGATGTTCTCGGCGATCGACAAGTGCGGGACCAGCGCCAGCTCCTGATGGATGATCACGATGCCGCGCCGCTCACCGGCCCGGATGTCCTTGAAGGCGACGGGCTCCCCGTCGAAGAGGATCTCGCCGTCGTACGAGCCGTGCGCGTGGACCCCGCTGAGGATCTTCACCAGGGTCGACTTGCCAGCCCCGTTCTCACCGCAGATCGCGTGGATCTCACCGGCCCGCACACTCAGGGTGACGTCGGACAGGGCACACACACCGGGAAAGGCCTTGGTGATGCCGCGCATCTCCAGGATCGCCCCGGGCGCGCTCACCTCAGCTGTCCTGCCGTGAAGTACCCCTCATCCACGAGGAGTTGGGTGTTCGCCTTGTCGACGCTCACCGGCTTCAGCAGGTAGGACGGGACGGTCTTGGTGCCGTTGTCGTAGTCCGTGGTGTTGTTGACCCTCGGCTTGCGGCCGTTGAGCACGGCGTCACCCATCGACACCGCCTGCGCGGCGAGCTTTCGGGTGTCCTTGAAGACGGTCTGCGTCTGTTCACCCCGGATGATGGACTTCACCGACGCCAGCTCGGCGTCCTGCCCGGTGACGACGGGGAGGTCCGTGCCGCGGTAGCCGGCGCTCTTCAGTGCGGAGATGATGCCGATCGACATCCCGTCGTACGGGGACAGGACCGCGTCGACCTTCTCGTCGCCGTAGCTCTTGCTGATCAGGTCGTCCATCCGCCGCTGCGCGACACCGCCGTTCCAGTCCTGCGTGGTGGCCTGGTTCAGCTTCGTCTGCTTGCTGCGCACGACGAGCTGACCGGAGTCGAAGTAGGGCTTGAGGGCCTTCATGGCCCCGCCCCAGAAGTACTTCGTGTTGTTGTCGTTGGGCGAGCCGGCGAACAGCTCGATGGTGTGGTGCTCGACCGCGTCCCTCTCGGGCCTCTTCAGCTTCAACTGGTCGAGGATGTACTGCCCTTGGAGTCGGCCGACCTTCTCGTTGTCGAAGGACGCGTAGTAGTCGACGTACGGTGTGCCGAGGATGAGCCGGTCGTACGAGATCACGGGGATGCCGGCGTCGTGCGCGCGCTGGAGCACCTCGGTGAGCGCGGAGCCGTTGACCGCCGCGACGACGAGCAGCCGGTGCCCCTTGGTGATCATGTTCTCGATCTGGGCGACCTGGTTCTCCACCTTGTCGTCGCCGTACTGCAGATCGGTCTGGTACCCGGCCTTCTGGAACTGCTCGGCCATGTTCCTGCCGTCGGCTATCCACCGCTCCGACGACTTGGTGGGCATCGCGAGCCCGATCGTGCCGCCCTTGCCCCCGTCGGGCCGGTAGCGGCTGCCGCCCCTGGCCTCCTGGCCGCAGGCGGTGAGCGAGGAGAGGGCGAGGAGCCCGGCGCTCGCCGTGATGAGGAGGCTGCGGGTGCGCATGGCTCAGTCCCCTTCCGGGACGGGGAAACGGCTCAGGTCGCCCGGCATCCGGGAGCCGAGCGGCGACATCCCGCCGTCCGCACCGTGCCGGGCCAGCAGGTCCAGGACCAGCCGCCCCCGCCGGACCCGTTCCCCGGCGGTGGCGAGGGTGTGCTCGCGCAGATGGGCGCCGTACGGATAGACACCGGGCGACCTGCTCAGGCCGAACTTCAGGTACAGGGGCGCGCCGCGCCGGATCAGCTCGGCAGCCTCGTACATCCGCACATAGCCGCCCAGGTCGTCGGGCGCCTCGATGTAGAGGTCGATGGGCGCGCCGCTGACCCGGCGGATCTCGGTGAGATGGTCCGGTGTCAGGTCGGAGGGCAGATTGAGGGAGTCGGCGCCGAGCCGCTCGTACACGGCGAACGAGGCCGGGTTGACGGGCCCGCAGAGCGCGGACAGCTTGAAGGTGGTCTCGGCGGGCAGCAGCCCGGACACCCGCAGCCGGTGCAGGGTCCACAGCACCCCCTCGTCCGCCACGAGCAGACAGCGCACCCCCAACTCCGCGGCGCGCAGGGCGTCTTCGACACACCCGGCGAGCGCCTGGTGGCCGCGGGCGCGCAGGCCCGCGCCGCCGGAGTCGGTACGGGTGGAGCCGCCGATGTCCCAGATGCCGCGCGGACCGGTGAACAGGCACAGCTCGATGCCGCGCTCGGCGCACGCCCCGGTCATCTCCGTGATCTCGTCGTCGGTGAGCATCCACACGCCGCTGCCCTGACTGATCCGGTGCACCGGCAGATCGCGGCGCACGCTCTCCTTCAGCACGACGGACAGCGCCTCCGGGCTCTCCACGGAGGGGATCTCGGTACGCCAGGTGCCGCCGTCGGGGAACGTGTGCGGCGAGGCGTCGACGGGGTCGGCCGGGGGAGTGGGATGGCCGATGCGGGCGAGGGCGCCGGCGGCGGGGCGGCGGGGGGCTGACGGTGCGGGCATGGGACTCCCCTGTTCGGCGTGTTCGGTATCTCGGACAACGTTCGACATACGGGGTGTGCGGCGGTACGGAGGCGGGCGCTGCCCCCGTACCGCCACACGTCTCAAGGGCGCAGAAGAACCTTCCCGGCTCCCGGATCACCGCCGCCGACCAGCGCGATGGCCTCGGCGAACCGCTCCAGGGGGAACTCATGGGTGATCAGCGGTGCGGGATCGACCAGCCCGAGACCGAACGCGCGCACCGCGTACGACCAGGCCGACGACGGCGCCCCGAAGATGCTGCGGACCTCCAGCTGGCTCAGCGACAGATGCACCGGATCGATCCCGGCCGCGCCCGGAGCGAACATCCCGGTGAGCACCACCCGGCCGCCCCTGCGGGCCAGCAGACAGGACGAGGCCGCGGTGGAGGGCGCACCCGCGGTCTCCACCACCAGGTCGAAGCGGCCGTGGAGCTCCCTGGCCTGCTGGGGCGTGCACACCGCGCTCGCGTCGAACCGCAGCGCCTGCGCACCGCGCCCGGCCCGCGGGTCGATCGCCACGAGCTCGGCGGGCTCCGCCGCGGCGAGCAGCTGCACCGCGAGCAGCCCCAGGGTGCCCGCGCCGACCACCGCGACCCGCTCCCCGGGCCGCGGCCGCCCGGTCCGCACCGCGGCGGCGACCACCGCGGCGGGCTCAAGGAGCGCGGCGGCCCGCAGATCGGCCCCGTCGGACAGCGGATGCAACAGCTGCGCGGGCACGATGAGATGGTCGGCGAACGCCCCCGGCTCGGTGAACCCGGTCTCGGCGTATCCGCCGGTGCACAGACTGGTCTCGCCGCACCGGCAGCGCTCACACGCCCCGCAGGCCCGGAAGCCCTCGGCGACGGCCTTACGCCCCACGAGCGCCGGGTCCACCCCCGCGCCGACCGCTGCCACGGTGCCCGACCACTCGTGCCCGGGGACCACGGGGTAGCGCACATACGCGGGGTCGCGCCGGCCGTCGTACACCTCGCGGTCGCTCATGCAGAGCCCGGCGGCGGCGACCCGCACCAGGACCTCGCCGGCCCGGGGCTCGGGCACCGGGCCGTACGTCAGGCGGTGCCGTCCGGGCCGCTCGACGAGGAGCGAGCGGCTGACCGCGGCCCCGCTGTCCCGGCTCATCGCGGCCGCCTCTGCTCCCAGCCCTCGGCCCAGAGGTCGAACCGGGCCGGCTGCTGCGGGAACTCGGCGGCCGCGTCCACATCGAGCTCCACCCCGAGCCCGGGCGCGTGCGACACCTCGAAGCAGCCGGTCTCCGGATCGACCCGTGGCGCACCGCGCACCACCTTTGTGATCTCCGCGTCCGCGAAGTCGTTGAAGTGCTCCAGAATCCTGATGTTCGGTGTGCAGGCCGCGAGTTGGAGCGAGGCCGCGGTCAGCACCGCGCCGCCCACGTTGTGCGGGGCCACCAGCACATAGTGGGTCTCGGCGGTCGCGGCGAGCTTGCGGGCCTCCGCGATGCCGCCGATATGGCCGAGGTCGGGCTGGACGATGTCGGCGGCCTGCGCCTCGAACAGCTCGCGGAACTCGATGCGGTCGTGGATCCGCTCGCCGGTGGCCACGGGCAGATCCACCTTCTCCGCGACCTTCTTCAGGGCCCTGAGGTTCTCCGGCGGTACGGGTTCCTCCAGCCAGGCGGGCCGGAAGGGGGCGAGCTCACGGGCCAGACGCACCGCCGTGGCCGGGCTGAACCGGCCGTGCATCTCCACCATCAGCTCGGTGTCCGGACCGACCGCGTCCCGCACCGACTCGATCAACGACACGGCGTACCCCGTCTGTTGATGATCCAGCTCGAAGTTCCCGGTCCCGAACGGATCGATCTTCAGCGCCCGGTAGCCGCGCGCCACCACCTCCCGGGCCGCCTTGTGGTACGCCTCCGGCGTGCGCTCGGTGGTGTACCAGCCATTGGCGTACGCCTTGACGCGGTCGGTCACCCGGCCGCCGAGCAGCTGCCACACCGGAACGCCCAGCGCCTTGCCCTTGATGTCCCAGCAGGCCATCTCCACACACGCGATCCCGGACATCACGATCTCACCGGCGCGCCCGTAATCGCCGTACTTCATGCGGCGCACCAGATCCTCGGTCGCGAACGGGTCCGAACCGCGGATGTGGTGGGCGTCCGCCTCCCGCAGATATCCGAGCAACGCCTCGGTCCGGCCGAGCATCCTGGTCTCACCGACCCCCGTGAGGCCCTCGTCGGTGTGGACGAGCACATAGGTGAGATTGCGCCAAGGGGTTCCGACGACGTGTGTGCTGATTCCCGTGATGCGCACGGCAATTGCCCCTCCATGTCGTTCGATATTTCGTCACTCGTTCGAAATGGTGGCGTGACCGTAATCAGGCCCTGCCCGGGGTGTCAATGGATCGCACAGCGACCGGCCGGACGGGCAGCGAGAGCGGCGGGCGCGGCCGGACGGCGGCACCATTGCCCGGCGAACCACCCTGTGCCTAGCCTGTGTTCGCCATATCGGTCACCGACCGGGTCCTCGAACAGAAGGGGTGGGTGAAGCAGATGGGACGGCTTGTCCCCGCGGTCACCAGGGCGCTGGACATACTCGAACTGTTCCTGGAAGGCGACGGCGCCCTCTCCGCCCCCGAGATCACCCGCAAGCTGCGCCTCCCGCGCACCACCGTGCACGAGCTGGTCACCACCCTCGCCGCCCGCTCCTACCTGGTCCCCGTACCCGGCGAGTCCGGCCGCTACCGCCTCGGCGTACGCACCTACCAGCTCGGCAGCCGCTACGCCGAACAGCTCGACCTCGCCGCCGAGGGACAGCAGGTGGCCCGCGAGGTCGCCGAAACCTGCGACGAGACCGTCCACGTCGCGATCCTGGAGGACCTCGACGTCATCTACATCGCCAAGGTCGACTCCATCCACGCGGTCCGCATGGTCTCGGCCGCCGGCCGCAGACTGCCCGCGCACTGCACCGCCGTCGGCAAGATGCTGCTCGCCGCACTCCCCACCGACGAGCTGGACGCCCGCATCGAGGAGGCGGGCGAACTGGCCGCGATGACACACCACAGCATCACGGACCCCGACGCCCTGCGCACCGCCCTCGCCGCCATCCGCGAACGCGGCCTCGCCACCGAACACCGCGAGTCCAACCCGGACGTGAGCTGTGTGGCCGCACCGGTACGCGACGGCAGCGGCCGGGTCGTGGCCGCACTGTCCGTCTCCGTGCCCGTGATCCGCTGGAGCGAGCAGCGCGAGGCCGAGCTCGCGGAGCTGGCGGCCAAGGGCGCGAGCGATCTCTCCGTACGCCTGGGACACCGCGGCGGCATCCGGTGAGGCCCGAGGTCGCGGTCCATACACCGGCCACGCTCGGCGAGGGCCCCACCTGGGACCCGCAGACGAACCGCCTGATCTGGGTGGACATCCTCGGCTCCCGCGTCCACACCTACGATCCGGCCACCGGGCACCGCACCGTGATGGCCACCGAACAGCACGTCGGCGCGGCCAAACCCCGGGCGGCGGGCGGCCTGGTGGTCAATCTGCGGGACGGCATCGGCCGCTACGACACGGGCGGCGCGTTCTCCTGGCTCCTGCGCGCCCCGGTCCCCGGCCGCCGCGGAAACGACGCCGCCGTCGCCCCCGACGGCTCGCTGTGGGCCGGCACCATGCGCGACGACGAGGCAGCGGGCGGCGGCACCCTGACCCGGGTCGCCCCCGACGGCACCGCCCAAGTGGTCTTCCCGTCCGTCGCCGTCAGCAACGGCATCGGCTGGAGCCCGGACGGCACCCTCCTCTACTACGTCGACTCACCGACCCGCCGCATCGACGTCTGCCGCATGGAAGGTTAACTCCCCGCGGAACGACGCCCCTTGGCGGTGATCGAACGGGGTGCCGGCTACCCCGACGGCCTGACCGTCGACGCCGAGGGCTGCCTCTGGGTCGCCCTGTGGGACGGCGGCCAGATCCGCCGCTACACCCCACGCGGCGACCTGGACCGCACCCTCCCGGTCCCGGTGCCCCGCCCCACCGCGTGCTGCTTCGGCGGCCCCGGCCTGCGCGACCTGTACATCACCACGGCCCGCGTGGGTCTCACCCGGCCCCACCCGCTGGCGGGCTCCGTCCTGGTGGTACCCGAGGCGGGGCAGGGACTGCCGGGCGTGGCCTTCGCGGGCTGAACCGGCCGGGTAGGCGGCCGGATCAGCCCGGTGCTGTTCGGTATCAGCCGCTCACACGCCGATGAGACGGCCGACGAACGCGACCGGGTAGTTGTCGCTCATTCCACGACCGGCAGAGCTGTCGGCGCCCAACTTGCCGGGAAGCCCCGTCCCGTACGACGGCCCGCCCATGGGCGAGCTGCCGGAGCCGTCCGCTCCGAGCAGCGAACCCAGGCCCGAACCGCCGTCGGCGGCGGCGGTGCCCGCGCCGCCGAGCAGGGCAGCGGTGGTCAGGGTGAGTGCGAAGAGCGTGGTGCGGATGCGCATGGATTCTCCCGAAGGCCGAGGCGTTGATCATCTTCTGTCCTTCCCCGCGCCGTCCCGTTGCCGCCCTCCCCCCACCGCATTCACCCGCCCAGCCCAACGGGCCGCCGAGCCAACGGCGATCGACCGAGCCATGGCGGATCCGCCGGGTTCTCCGCGACCGCGGCCGGCCCCGTCCGAGGGGACTTGGCGGAAAGGAGCGCACCCGCCCTCGCCCTGCCGCGACCATGCGACGGTGAATGCTGACCGCTGTCGTGCCGTGGACCGTCGCCGGGCTCTCCGGACCGGGCTGGCCACCCTCAGTATCCTGTCGTTCCTGTCCGTGCTCCCCGCTGCCGCGCAGCCGGGCAACTCCCGTACCCAGCCCGCGCCTTACGCCCGTCCGCGCACCGCGGCCGAGGAGCGCACCGCCGCCCACCTGGAATCCATCCGCCAGCAGCCGGCACGGCTGCGCGACTTCTTCCTGCGTCTGCCGAAAGGCGGTGACCTGCACCACCACCTCTCCGGCGCCGTCCCCACCGAGTACCTGATCGAACTCGCCGCCCAGGACGGACTGTGCATCGACGAAGAGACGATGACGGCCGTCACGCCGCCCTGCACCCCGGGAACGCGGCCGGCCGCGGACGCCCGGACCGACCGGGCGTTCCATGACGCGCTGGTGCGCGCCTGGTCCATGGAGGACTTCCCGCCGGACGAGTCGGGGCACGGCCACTTCTTCGACGCCTTCGGCAAGTTCGGGGAGGTGACCTGGCGCCACCGCGGCAAGCTGCTGTCGAAGGTCGCCGACGACATCGTCGCGCAGAACCAGTTCTATCTGGAGACGCTGGTCACCCCCGCCTCCGAGGACGCCAACAAGCTTGCCGACAACGTCGGTTGGGACGACGACCTCGGCCGTATGCACCGCACCCTGATCGCCGACGGCAAGATGGACCGTCTGGTGGCCGCGGCCCGCAAGGAGGCCGACAGCGCCGACGCCGAGTTCCGCACCGCCTCGCGCTGCGGCACCTCCCGCCCTGCCCCCGGCTGCCGCCTGACCGTGCGCTGGAACTCCCAGGTGTCCCGGGGCAGCACCCCCGAGCGGGTCTTCACACAGATGGTGCTCGGCATGCGACTGGCCGAGCGGGACCCGCGGTTCACCGCGGTCAACCTGGTCCAGCCCGAGGACTGGGACAGTTCGCTGCGCGACTACACCCTGCAGATGCGGATGCTCGCCTTTCTGCACCGCACATATCCACGCGCCCACATCACCCTGCACGCCGGTGAGCTGCGGCCCGGCCTGGCCAAACCGGAAGACCTGACCTTCCACATCAACCAGGCCGTCGACATCGCCCACGCCGAACGCATCGGCCACGGCGTCGACCTCGTCCACGAGGACGACTGGCAGCAGCTGGCGCGGACCATGGCCGACCGCCAGGTCGCCGTCGAGGTCCCCTTCACCAGCAATGCCCAGATCCTCGACGTCAAGGGCGCCGAGCACCCGTTCGCGGTCTACCGCGCGTACGGGGTGCCGATCGTGCTGGCCGCCGACGACCCCGGAATCTCCCGCATCGACATCGCCCACGAGTACCAGTACGCGTCCACGACGTACCGCCTCGGCTACGGCGATCTGAAGGACCTGGCCCGCGCCTCGCTCCAGTACGCCTTCCTGCCGGGCCGCAGCCTGTGGCGGGGCAACCCGACACGGGACGGCTACCGCCCGGTCGACGCCTGCCGTGGTCAACTCCCCGGCAGCGGATCGCCCGGCGACGCCTGCCGGGACCTGCTGGCGTCCAGCCCCAAGGCGGCCGTTCAGTGGCGGCAGGAGACCGCCTTCGCCTCCTTCGAGCGACGCTTCGCCGCCCACCGCTGACCGGCCCTTTCCCGGCCTCGGCGCACCCGTCCGCAACGGGGCGCTGAGGCCGGCCGGGGCGGGCCCGTCGGGGCCGGAGAGGCCGCGAACGGAAGGAAGCGACCGTCGGAAGTGGCCGCCGCGGCAGGAATCGAGTGCAAGAAATTGCCGTAATCCTCGCCGAGGAATGTGGCTGGCTGCGGCACAAACTCATTTCTTCGAGCGGCCCCGCCCCTGTCGCGAGATGATGGATTCCATCGGGTTGCGAATGGCCGGACGTCCGTGCCTACTTGCCGCCGAGGCCGTGGTTGCCGCCGAAGCTGTTGTTGCAGCCGATGGACGAGCCCATCGGGGTGGACTGCAATCCGCCGACGATCCCGACTTCGCCGAGGGCGTCCACGTTCAGGTCCTGTGACCTGCATGAGCTGCCCTGGAGGATGTCCAGCAGATTTCCGCCCGGCCCGCCTGCGTAGGCAGTACCGGCGGCGGTGAAGGCGACACCGCCGAGGGCGGCGATCACCACGGCAGCCTTGCGAAGCTTGCGCATTTCATCTCCGGTAGATTGAACGTATGCGATCTGCGATTGATCGACTTCGTAAGGCTACGAAAGGCTAATACGAAATACCCGGCAATCACTCGGCGGCGCGCCGGGCCAATGGCTGCCGCAAACCGGCCCCGGCCGCGCATCGGCGGCCCGTTGGTGGCTTACGTGGCAGACCCGGCGCGCGAAGCGGGCGCATGCGACCGCTCGGGGCCGGCGCATCCGGTCATTTACGTGCTGCTGGCGCGCAATCCGGCACCACCGTGAAAGTCGGCAAAGAGCGCGCCGATAAATGCATTCTGATGGGTGTGCACACGTCATGCGCCGGTGGTGTGCGCCTTACGGCCGGCGGAGGCAATACGCGAGCATCTGAGGTGCGGCCCGGGGGCACCGCTGTGCGCCGGTGAGGTCCGGAACTCATCTGGCGCACAATCGCCGTGCAGGCACGGCGAGTTGACGAGGTACGACCGATTCCTCCGAGGTGACCCAGGTGTCCTTCCGCCCTCGCTTCCGTGCACCGAACCACGCCCTGACCGCGCTGGCGGCCCGCGTCCGGGAATCCCGCAGACACCGCCCGCGCACCCGTGAGACGGCGGGCACCCGTACGGAGGGGGAAGGGGGAGACGGGCGCACGAGCCCGCTGCGGTTCATGCTGGCCGCCCTGCCGCTGTTCACCGTGGGCGGGCTGCTGCTCGCGGCCGGGGCCGCCGGGGCGGTGCCGATGGCGTTCTCGGGCGAGGTCCCCCTCTCGGTCCACGCCGAGCGGGTCGAGGGCGACGGCGTGTCAGCGGGGCTGGGGCTCTCCCCCGAGCACCTGCTGCAGCCGTCGCTGGTGACCCGGGTCGCGCACGCCACCGTATGGAACGCCTGCGCCTCCTCCACGGCCACGCTGCCCGCGATCGGTCCGGTCAGCGTCGTGATCCGTATCGACAAGGCACGGGCCACCGACCTCAACGTGCACGCCGGCCCGTCCTCGGCCCGTACGGTCGCCGTCGACCAGGTGGGGCTGTCCGTCCCGGACCTCGCGGCCGGGCTGGTGACCGGACGGTTCACCGTACGCGCGGGCCGTCTGAAGGCCACGGACGTGCACACCCTGCCGCGCTCCTTCGTCTCGGGCGGCATCACCACCTCCGGCGTGCACATCGACCTGGCACGTGGTCGGGACGGCTGCGCGGGAGGGAGCACCCGATGAGGACCACCACCGCGGACGGCGCCGGAGCGCGCACCGGCGGCCTGCGCACCTGGCGGCGGAGCCGGCCCTTCGCCGCCGGGCTGCTGCTCCTGCTGGCCGGCACCGAGCTGATCGCCACCAGCTGGGCCGGCTTCGGTCTGGTCCGCTTCGGCGGCACGGGCGGACTCGGCTGCTGGGTCACCGGAGGCCTGCTGATCTGGTGCGGCATCACCCTGTGGCGTACACCGCGGCGGCGGATCGGCGCCGGGGTGCTCGCCGCGGCGCTGGCCCTCGGCAGCCTGGTCGTCGCCGACCTGGGCGGACTCGTGCTCGGATTCCTGCTCGCGGCCCTCGGCAGCGCCCTGGCCCTCGCCTGGATGCCCGCATGACCCCACGTCACCCACCGGACCTGCCCGGTCTGCGACGCCTGGGCCTCTACCGGCGCGCGGGGGTCACCGATCCGCTGCTCCGCGAGGGATACGCGGTATGCCGCGCCGCCGTCCGAGACACCGGCGAGGTGGAGTACGCGGCCTCCCTAGTGCTGCCGCCGCCCCTGCGGCTGGCCACCTGGGCGCTCTACGGCGCGGCCCGGGTGATCGACGACCTCGCCGACACCGGCACACCCGGCCCGGAGCGCCTGACCCGGCTGGAGCGCTGGCACCACGACCTCGTGACGGACCTGCGCCGGGGCAGCTCCGCCGATCCGATGCGAGCCGCTCTGGTGCACACCATGCTCGCCTGGGAACTGCCGCAGACCTCCTTCGACAGCGTCCTCGCCGCACTGGCCCCCGAAGCCGAGACCGGGCGGGAGTTCGCCACCTGGGCGGAGTGGGAACGCTACACGGCCGATGTCAACGTGCCGTTCCTGGTCCACACGGCCTCGGCCCTGGCCGGCTCCGCAGGGCTGCCGCCGATGCTCCACTGGGCCTTCCAGTCGCTGGAACTGTGGGACCTCTGGGCACGTGCGTCCTTCCTCACCGACGCGCTGTGCGACCTGGGCGAGGACGCCGCCCGGGGCCGGCTCACCCTGCCCGCGGAGGCCCTCGACCAATACGGAGTGGACCGCGCCGACCTGCTCGCCGGCCGCTGGACCGCGCAGCTCGCCGCGATGGTCCGGGCGCTGGCCGCGCAGGCACAAGACCTCTTCGACCGGCTGCCGTCCGTCCCGCTGGTCCTCCACCCCGCCATCGCGGTGACCATGGAGACGCTGGTGGCCCTGTACCGGCTGCGGCTGCGCGAGGCCGTCCGGATGGAGGCGGCCCTGCTGCGGAGGCGCCCGGGGCTGCCCCGGCTGCGGACGCTGCGGCTACTGGTGCCCGCGCGGGCCCGTGCGGCGACCGCCTGGAGCCTCCGCCCGCTGCGGGTGGCCGGGTCGCTCTCCTCGATGATCGGCCTGCCGCAGGAGACGTACGCAACCGCCCCCGGCCCACCGCAGCAGCGCCGTACACCAAGCGAGTCCGCCGCCCGGCAGACCCCCGGCGAAGCGGGCCACCCGCCCGCCCCGGCCCCGCGCCCGCACGCCTCGGGGGCCCGCCCGCCGGCGATCCCGCGCTCCAGCCTGCCCCGGCACGTGGCCATCGTCATGGACGGCAACGGCCGCTGGGCGACCGGGCAGGGGCTGCCCCGCACCGAGGGGCACAAGGCGGGAGTGGAGAGCCTGATCGACGTGGTCCACGGGGCACGCGAAATGGGGCTGGAGTACCTCACCGTGTTCGCCTTCTCCACCGAGAACTGGAAGCGGTCGCGGCAGGAGGTGGAGGCGCTGATGGGGATCACCACGGAGCTGCTGCGCGACCGCCGGGACGAGTTCGCCGGCCTGGAACGCGGGGTCCGGGTGCGCTGGGCGGGCCGCCGTACGCTGCTGCCGCCGGAGACGGTCCGGGCGCTCATCGAGGCGGAACGCGAGACCGCCGACGCCCGGGACCTGACGTTGACCGTCTGCGTCAACTACGGCGGCCGCGCGGAGATCACCGACGCGGCCGCCCGTATCGCCCGCGAGGTCCAAGCCGGCCGGCTGATCCCGGAGGCGGTCTCCGAGCAGCTCTTCGCCCGCTACCTGGACGAGCCCGAGCTGCCCGACGTCGACCTCTTCCTGCGCACCGGCGGCGACCAGCGCACCTCCAACTTCCTGCCCTGGCAGTCGGTCTACGCGGAACTGGTCTTCCTGGAAGCGGCCTGGCCGCGGATCGACCGCCGCGACCTGTGGCACGCGGTGGAGATCTTCGCCCGCCGCTCCCGGCGCTTCGGCGGCGTGCAGCAGCCGGCGGCCCCGCAGACCTGACGGGGGAGGCGGCGGATCGGCACGAAGGGCACGGCGGCATACTGGCCCGTCGGCGCGACGTGTTCATTTCCGCATGTGAGGAGCAGTCATGGCCGACCAGACCACCGCTGAGAAGACCACCTTCCGGACGGTCTTCGAAGTGGGCGCCGATGCCCTGGAGCAGACACGGCGCCTGGCCGACACCTTCCAGCACGCGATCGCCCCGGCGACCGTGGACCACGACTTCGGTGAGCTCAGCCGCGCCGCCGAGGCGATCCCGGACAGCTCGACGGTCAAGATCATCCGCGGCTGGGGGCTCCAGGAGACCGCGCCCGTCGGCGTCATGGTGCTCTCGCTCCGGGAGGCCGTCCGGCAGGGGCTGACCCACCCCTTCGGCAACCCCGCCTTCTGGGAGAAGGCCGAGGCGGCGCTCGCCGACGCGTTCGTCGGCCTCGGCGAGCAGCAAGGCACCCACCTCGCGTTCCACGGGGACGCCACCGACAGCACCAGCTACTACTACAACCTGCTGTTCGCGCTCCAGGACGAGGAGACCGGGGGCTTCATCCACGCCGTCGCCTTCTGCGTCGATGTGACCGTCGCGCTGGACGGGGCCAAGGCCCGCGCGCTGACCTTCGACGACATCGCGCGCTTCACGGTCCGGCTGAACGCGGTCGGCGTGCGGCAAGCACTGCGGACCGCCGTCTGACCACCGGCCGGGGCATGGTGCGACGCCGTGCCCCGGTTCGCCGTACGCCGTGGTGCATCGCGGTGACCGGGCCTCTGGGGCGTGAAACCGCCGGGTTTCACTCCCTGGGGGCACGGGCGAGGGCTGGCTGGCCGGTAGAGCGACTGCGGGATCTTTAGATGCCTGATCTTGTGGAACCGTAATGATCACTACTGATCCGGGAGAGCCATGCATCGATTTCCCCTGGCCAGCGCCCGGCCAGGCAAGACACCGGGCCGGCAGCGTCCGATCGCACCACCCTCGTCCCGCCGGAGCCGTCGCCTCTGCTGGACCTCCGCCACCGCGTTACTCGTGCCCTGGGTGCTGGTCGCGGCCGGCTCACCGCCGAACCCGACGAGCCGACAGGCGGCGGGCCGCTACCCGGTGCGGGTCAGCGCGTATGTGGCCAACAGCGGCTCGGCGACCGTCTCGGCCTATGACACCCGTCTGGAGCGCCGGATCGGCGCCGTCCAAGTGGGCTACGGCCCGACCGGAGTGGGAGCGGACCCGGACGGCGAAGCGGTCTACGTCGCCAACAGCCGTTCCGACACCGTCACCTTCATCCGCACCGCCTCCCGGATGCCCAAGGCCACCGTACGGGTCCAGCACCGGCCCTTCGCGGCGATGCCGACCCGCGACGGCCGCCTGGTGCTGGTGTCCAACTTCGGCTCGGACACCGTCTCGGTCATCAGTGTCCACGCCCGCAAGGTGATCGCCACCGTGCCGGTGGGGCCGCTGCCGCACAGCATCACCACGGTGCCGGACCGGCGCGCCTATGTGAGCGACAACGGCGGCGGCGCGGTGACCGTGCTCGGCCCGGACTCACATGCGATCCGGGACATCCCGGTGGGAGACTTCCCCAGCGGAATCAGTTCATCGCTCTCCGGCAACCGGGTGTACGTCTCGAACACCGGCTCCGGCACCGTGTCGGTCATCGACACCCACAACGACACGGTCGTGGCCACCCTGCCGGCCGGCCGGGCGCCGCTGGGCAACGCGGTCAGCCCCGACGGCAGGCGCCTCTATGTCGCCGATTCGGCCAGTAACTGCCTGCTGATCATCGACATCCCCGCCGGCCGCGTCATCGCCCACATCCCCGTCGGCGTCCAGCCGCAGGGTGTCGCCGTCACCCCGGACGGCCACCGGGTGTGGGTGACCAACGAACAGTCCGACAGCGTGTCGGTCATCGATCCCTTCGCCCGGCGGGTCCGCGCCACCCTGCCGACCGGCCACGAGCCCGAAGGCATCGCCATCACCCCACGCTGAGCCTGACCCCCACCCCATGCGCCAAGGGCTGGGTTCCGCACTCCGCACGAGCCGGTCGGTCGGCTGACGGGTCGTCCGATCGCCGCTTCCCGTGGCGAGGGCGCGCCCTCTGCAGTGGCCGGACCTGCTGCCGTTCGTCCGTCGAAGGCACAGCCGGGATCGGGCCGCGAGAGGCGCGCCCCCCGTCTGCGCGCCTCGCACAGCTCGAACAACGCATGGCTCCGCGCAGCCGGACACTCGTACAACGCTGCCCGGAAGCGTGACAGTCACTCGAACGCCGCACATGGCTCCGGCCGGTGCCACACACTCGTCCGTACGGCTTTGGTCTGGTCCAAGTACCGTCGGTCGGTGCAGGTGATCAGGCCAAGCCCGCCCGTACGTCCGGCGAATGCCCAGGTAGGCGCCACAGTTCGAGTCATGCTTCGACTGTCACGGGAGATCCCATGCGCATCCAGCACATCACCGCGGCACTCGGTTCCCTGGCCGCCGCGGCCGCCCTCGCCCTGGCCGCCATCGCTCCCGCACACGCGGGCACCGGCGCGGCGTCAGACCCACAGGCCCGCGCCGCCGCCGTCTGCCCGCAAGGTTCCCTCTGCTTCTGGCCGGAGCCCCACTTCGGCGGGGAGATGCGCGCCGTGCAGGACACGCAGCACGCATGCCGGGCCACGCCGGTCGAACCCGCACGGTCGGTCTACCACCACGGCTACGAACCGCGGACCTTCTACGCGGGATCGAACTGCTCCGTACCCGTCGGCACACTCCAGCCCGGCGGCTCCGCCCGCTCCATTTCCATCTCCAGCTGGCAGTAAGGCCTTCGGCCACGAGGCAACCGGCCCCGCACCGGAGCCGGTTGGCTCGGACCGGACGCTGAGCCCCGCGCCGGAGCCGGACGTCTCCTGACCTGGACACCGCCGAAGATCCATGGTCGGTTTACCGGCATGACCTCTCTGATCCGCCATATCACCATCGACTGCGCCGACCCCTACGCCCTGGCCAACTTCTGGGCCCAGGCCCTGGACGGTTCGCTCGCCGACGACGACTTCCCCGGGGATCCGGAAGCCACGGTGAAGTCTGCGACGGCCGCTCTGCTGTTCATCAGAGTCGACGACCGCAAGACGGTGAAGAACCGTGTGCACCTGGACCTGCAGCCCCAGGAGCGCACCAGGGACGAGGAGGTCGAGCGCCTGCTCTCCCTAGGCGCCACGCTCCAGGGCGATCACCGCAAGCCCGACGGCACGGGGTGGGTGACGCTGTACGACCCCGAGGGCAACGAGTTCTGCGTGGAGCGCAGTGCGGCGGAACGAGACGGGAATTGACGCCCTGATCCCGGTGCCCGCCGGATGAGGCCCGCGCAAGCGGACCAGTTGCCAGTTGCCGGTTGCCGGCTACCGACCGACCGGATCACCCCGTCGCCGTGTCACGGTTGTCCCGACAATCCGGAACCGGAACGAGAAGGGGACAGAAACCGGATGGGAAGAACGATGGGGATAGGGATAGGGATAGGGATAGGGAGCGGGACGGGGCCGAGGGGCGGACGACGGCGCGCGGGGCTGCTGGCTCTGTGCCTGGGCGCCGCGTGTGTGGCCGTCACCCAGGCTCAACCGGCGGTCGCGCGCGGCACCCTCCCGGGATCGGCGACCGCTTCGGCCCGTACGGCGGGTCCGGCCGCACCCGCGGCCGCGAACATCAGGATCAGCGAGGGGCAGGTCGGCGAGATCGGGCCTGGTGGAACCCTCACCTACCCGAGCGTGACCAGCTGCCTGACGGTGACCGTCCGCCTCCAGGACGGCGGGAAAGTGGGCGCGCACGCCAGCCTCTTCCAGGTGCCGGGGGAGTACCGGTCGGACCGGATCCTCGCCGCGGTCAAGCAGCGCATCGGGGCACGGACGGTACGCGCGGTGGAGATCAGGGGCGCCGTCGGCGCCTGGGACCCGAGCTACTTCACCAAGGCTATCGAGAGCTACGGCGAGGGCGAGCAGGTCCCCGTACCCACGAAGCCCGACCCGGACGGTCTGGCCAAGGTGGTGGGGGAGGAACTCGGGGTGCCACGGGGCGAGGTGACGGTCCAGGACCTCCCCGACGGTGACCAAACCGTGGACTGACCGGCCCGGCCGACGCGTACGGCCGAGGCCGGACGCTGAGCCTGGCGAATAGGCGACCGGCTCCCCCCCCGGTCTCAATCAGGGCGGCCCCGCCCCCTCTCCCGTCTGCCGCTATTCCGCCGACGAGGCAATGCCTTTCTGCGGCTCAACCGCAGCGGATCGCGCTGGGGGCGGGGCTTCCGGTTAGGGGGGAGTAGGGGGCGATAGGGGTGTGGGAAGGGGGGATCCCTCGCCTAGTGTTGACGACGAGTGGTGCATGTGCGGTATGGGGTTTTCGGGGGGCACCACTCTCGACCAATCCCCTCGATATCCCTTCGTGTGCTGTAAGGGCCTGCGAAGAGCGAGGGTTGGGTTATGACGATTGTCCCCGGTGGCGTTACTGAGAGCGGTCCGAATTACGCGGGGGCGGTCGCCGTCGTCGGAATTTCGTGCCGACTTCCCCAGGCGCCGGACCCACAGGCCTTTTGGCAGCTGCTCAAGGAAGGCCGCAGCGCGGTAGGCGAAGTACCCCGCGACCGCTGGGACGTGGATTCCGCCGACGCCTTGACGGGGCCGGCCCGGCACGGGGCGTTTCTCGACCGGGTCGACGGCTTCGACGCCGAGTTCTTCGGTGTCTCCCGGCGCGAAGCCGTCATGATGGACCCGCAGCAGCGGCTTGTGCTCGAACTCGCCTGGGAGGCCTTCGAGGACGCCGGAATCCTTCCGGAGAGCGCGCGCGGTACGCGCACCGGAGTATTCTTCGGCGCCATTTGGGACGACTATGCAACTCTGCTGCACCGGCGCGGACTTTCCGCCGTCACCCAGCATTCGGTGACCGGCCTGCACCGCAGCATCATCGCCAACCGCGTCTCCTACGCGTTCGGACTGCGGGGCCCCAGCCTCACCGTCGACACCGCCCAGTCATCCGGACTCACCGCCGTCCACCTTGCCTGCGAAAGCCTCCGCAGCGGTGCGAGCGAACTCGCCGTCGCGGGCGGCGTGAACCTCAATATCGTGCCGGAAAGCGCCCTGGGCGCAGCGCAGTTCGGCGGCCTCTCGCCCGACGGCCGCTGCTACACATTCGACGAACGGGCGAATGGATATGTACGTGGCGAGGGCGGGGGCGCCGTACTGCTGAAGCCGCTCGCGCGGGCACTGGCGGACGGCGACCCCGTCTACTGCGTCATCCGCGGCAGTGCGATGAACAACGACGGCGCCACCGACGGCCTCACCGTGCCGAATCCGCAGGCCCAGCAGGAGGTGCTGCGGCTCGCCTACGAGGCGGCCGGCGCCGACCCCGCGCAGGTGCAGTACGTCGAACTGCACGGCACCGGAACCAAGGTCGGCGACCCCGTCGAGGCCTCCGCGCTGGGCGCGGTCCTGGGCGCCGCCGACGGCCGTGCACTGCCCCTGACCGTCGGCTCGGCCAAGACCAACGTCGGCCACCTCGAGGGCGCCGCGGGCATCGTGGGACTCCTGAAGGTCGCCCTGTCGATGCGGCACGGACAGCTCCCGGCCAGCCTCAACTACGAACGGCCGAACCCCCGTATCGCACTGGACGAATGGAACCTCCGGGTACAGCAGTCCCTCACGGACTGGCCCGCCGGGCGGACCGGCGCGCTGCCGCTGGCCGGCGTCAGCTCGTTCGGCATGGGCGGCACCAACTGCCATGTGGTGGTGGAGGGCGCCCCCGCCGGCGTACGCGGCAGTGGTGACGCCGCCGGCGATGACGTCGCAGCCGACCTCGACCAGGGACGTGCGGGCGACGGCGAGAGCGGCCGTCCCGGCTCCGCCCAGGACACCGGACCCCTGCCGTGGGTGCTGTCAGGCCGGACCACGGCCGCCCTGCGGGCCCAGGCCGAGCGGCTGCGCACGTTCGTGGCGGCCCGGCCCACGGCGGACGCGGCCGATGTGGCGCTGACGCTGGCGACGTCCCGCACCGCGTTCGAGCACCGGGCAGTCGTGATCGGCGACGACACCGACGAACTGCTGCGCGGCCTCGACGCGGTCTCCCGGGCACGGGTCTCCCCCGCGGTGGTGGAGGGCTGTGTGTCCGGTGTTTCCGGTCGGGTTGGTTTTCTCTTTTCCGGTCAGGGTTCGCAGCGGGTGGGGATGGGGCGTGTTTTGTATGGGGTGTTTCCGGTTTTTGCTGCGGCTGTGGATGAGGTGTGTGGGGCTTTTGA